>JAISPN010000125.1 GCA_031274845.1 Acidobacteriaceae bacterium | reverse complement strand
ACGAACTCGGCAAGCGCCAGATCGTGCGTCGTGATGAGACCCACGGCGCCCGCGCCAACAAGCGCGCGCAGAATGGCATCGGCGCCAATCCGGCGGTCCTTCGAATTCGTGCCGTGCAGGATCTCGTCGAGCAGGAACAGCAATGGCCCACTCCGTGCCTTTGTGACGATCTCGCGCAAACGGAGAATCTCGGCATAAAAACGCGACTGCCCCTCTAGGAGCGAATCGTGAACGCGGATCGTCGCGCCGATTGCCAATGGCGTGATAGTGAGCAATGTCGCGCGCACCGGCGCTCCCATAAGCGCCATCACGGCGTTTGTGCCGATCGCGCGGAGCAGCGTGCTCTTGCCCGACATGTTCGACCCGCTGACGACGAGCACCTGCGGTGACGCGCCGCCAAGCGTCACGTCGTTACGTACCGCGACGGCCTCGTCGAGCAGTGGATGCGCGAGTCCTTTCGCGTCAAACCGCGCCGGGCCGTCAGCGATGACCGGAAACGGATCGGCCGGATGTTCGAAGGCATACGCGGCCAACGACGAAAGTGCTTCAAGCTCGCCGACCGCCTCAATCCAGCGCGTGAGCTCGTCACGATGCGCCGCGTGCCAGCGATCGATCGCCACGGCCGCTTGCGTGCGCAGGCACAGCAGCAGCGCGAACGGATGCATGAAGGGATTCCGCGACACGTCGCGCACGGCGATGACCCGCTGCAGGCGCGCGATGTGCCGTGACGGCATCACCTCGTTCCGCGTCAGCGTGCGCTGAAGCGTCACCAGTCGCGCCGACCGGAACGTCTCGGTCTCGATCCGTTCGAGCAGCGAGGAAAGCAGACCGAGATCGTCGCTTGCCGCATCCGCCCGGCGGATGACCTGATGCACCTTCGTCCGCCAGACGAGCGCGATGCCCCCTTCAACCGCCAGCCAAATCAGCAGCAGTGGCGACGGCAGAAACTCCATGCCCACCGTGACAACCACCGCGACCGTCACTACCGCCATCGCGCCAAAGAGCCAACCGTGCCACGGCGAAAATCCTTCCGGCCTCGTCTCGGCCCATCGCACGAGCACACGCGTCCGCAACGCGCGCGATTCAGAGGCGAATAACGCGATCGACTCGCGGAAATCTGTATGGTCGCGCAATTCAGCGACCGCCTCCTGCCGCACCAGCACGTCGGACGCCGTTGCCGTCCGGGACAACCAGCGCGCAAGGGTTTCCTCGCCCGCCTCGGTGGTTGCCGTCGACAGCAGTTGAAACAGCGACCCCGATCCGAAGAGATCGAGATCGTTCGCGTACGAATGCTCGTCCAGAAAGCGCGCGCCGTCCGGACCTGCACCGCGCCATGTGCCAGCAAGACGGCTGAGGCCACGTTCGTAGTAACGCAGGGCCACGCGCGCGCGATCGCGCGCGCGAAGCACACGGGCGTGCCGCGCCAACAGCAGCACGAAGCTGACTGCGGGAACCGCTATCCACGCGGCGCTGCACGCCTCACGCGCGAACGCCAGCCATGCCACCAGCGCCGTGACGAGCACCGCCGCCAGACGGAGATTTGAAAGGAGGACGTGCTGATGGTCAGCGCGTGCAAGCGTCGCCGACCATCGGGACAATCGCGCGGCGTACTCCGACCGAGGGTCCGCGGCGCCCATGGCGCTTACGGCAGCGCGAGCAGCGCGCGCGCGATGCGGACGTAGCCGTCAACGGCCGCGCGCTGTTCATCGACATCGATGAACTCTTCAGCAGTATGCGCGACGTGGATCGAGCCTGGGCCGTAGAGCAACGGTTTGCCCCAGGCGGCGAGAAAGGGGATGTCGGTCGTGTAGGGGAACACCGCCGTATCGAACTCAGGCACGGCAATCATGCGCACGGGCGGCACTTCGAGCACATGCTCAATCGCCACCGTTTTCTCAAGCGCCTCGATGGCGCGACGGATTTCGTCGCTCCCGCTGACCGTGCGAAACATGACTTCGGCTTCGGCGGACGGCGACACCACATTCGGCGCGACGCCACCCGAGATGAGACCGATGCTGTAGTGCGTCTGTCCAAGCACCGGGTCCGACGGCAGCTCGATCTGACGAAGCGCGACGAGCGCATCAAGCAGCGTGTCGATGGCCGATTCGCCCAATTCCGGATACGACGAATGCGCGGCGCGGCCGGACGCCTTCAGCTTGAGGCGCAGAATGCCACGCGTCGCCAGACCGAGACGATTGTCGGTCGGCTCGCCGTCCACCAGAAACCGCGATCCCGCGACATGCGCCGACGCGCCCGCGACTTTCGCGCCGTCGCTTCCGCGCTCTTCGCCAACGACAAACAGCAGACCGATCCGCTGCTCGCCGCCGCGCCACAACTCCACCGCCGCCGCTACCTGCGCCGCCAGAATCCCTTTCGCGTCGCACGTGCCGCGGCCGTAGAGACGAGCGCCCTCCAGACGGCTGGGGAAAAATGGCGGGACGCAATCGAAGTGCGTCGAGAACACCACGACGGGCGACACCGACACAGACGCGAAGACATTGAAACGCCGTCCATCGACGTCCTGACAGACAACGGTGAAGCCGAGCGTCTTGAGGTAGCTGACGAGCCACTCGCCGACACTCTCTTCACAGCCAGTGGTCGAATCGATGTCGACGAGGCTGCGCGTGAGCTCGACGAGATTGACGGCCGCTGGCGCTACCGGATCCACGCTTCGAGCTCCGTCCGGGTATCGGTTCGCGAGTCGCGGTATTTCACGATCACCGGCGTCGCAAGCGACAGCCCCCACTCCGGCCCACGCCCCACGCTGACCGCGCGCGCGCCTGGAACGACGACCGCGTTGGCGGGGATGATGAGCGGCTGCTCCGGCGTCGGCTTGATCACATCGCCGCGCACGAGATCGTAAACGGGCGTCGATCCGGTCAGCACCGTCCCTGCGGCAATCACGGCGCGGCTCTTGATGATCGCCCCTTCGTAAATGCCGGTGTTGCCGCCGATGAGCGCCTCGTCCTCGACGATGACCGGGATGGCGCCGATTGGCTCGATGACGCCGCCAATCTGCGCGCCCGCGCTCACGTGCACGCGCGCGCCAATCTGCGCGCACGATCCAACGAGCGCGTGCGAATCGATGAGCGTCTGCTCGCCGATGTAGGCGCCGATGTTGACATACATCGGCGGCATGCAGATGACGCCGGGCGCAATGTACGCGCCGTCGCGCACCGCGGAACCTCCGGGGACGACGCGCACGCCAGCCGCCAACCCGAAGCGGCGCATCGGCAACGTGTCCTTGTCGTAAAACGCCCACTTGCCATGGTCCATCGACACGTCGGCGAGATCGCCGAAGCGGAAACCAAGCAAGATGCCCTGCTTCACCCACGTGTTCACGCGCCAGCCGCCGGGACATGAGGCATCGGGTTCGGCGGCGCGAACGGTCCCGGCCGACAGCGCGTCTCTAAGACGCGCGAACGTGGCGCGGGCGGTGGTCTTGTCGGCGTCGCTTCCAGCAGCGACGAGGGCAGTGATTTCAGCTTCGAGTGTCATCGATTGGCGTAAGCGTCCGACAGAAGGGCCATGTCCTTCAGCACGTGGAGAATCTTGTCCCGGGAATCCTGCCGCGGCGCGCACATCGGCAACCGGTAGCGCTCGTCGATGAGCCCCATGGCGGCCATCGCGAATTTCACCGGGACAGGATTGGCTTCAACGAAATTGACTTGCATGAGCGGCATCAACTGACGGTGCAGGCGTCTGGCCGTCACGAAATCTTCGCCGAGCGCCGCCGCGACCATCCGCGCCATCTCCGACGGCACTTCGTTCGACGCCACCGAGATCACGCCGCGCGCCCCCACCGCCATCATCGGCAGCGTCAGCGCATCGTCTCCAGAGAGAACGACGAAATCTTCAGGAACGCGCTGCAGCACGTCGCACGCGTGC
>JAISPN010000121.1 GCA_031274845.1 Acidobacteriaceae bacterium | reverse complement strand
ACACGCGCCAGTGGAAACGATGTCGGCCTCTCACTCCCGTGACGGTAGCGCGTACGCCACCGCCACCGCCAAGCCACACAGCGCCAGCACCGGGTGATCGTTCTCGGCGTCACCGACGCCGATCGTCTCTGCCGCCGGGATGCCGAGTTCGGCGAGCACTGGCGCTAAACCGGTGGCCTTGGTCACCCCTGCCGGCAACGCCATCGCGTCCCCTTTATTGAGGGTGATCTGCCAGTCGAGGCCGAGTTCGTGAATCGCCGACAGCACCGCCGGCGCGTACGACGCGGCGGTGGCGACGACCGTCGAACCCACGGCGAACGGCACGCCGCGCTGTTCGAGCATGGCAACGAGCGCCTTTGGCGCTGGCGGCGAGAGGAGACGGCACGCGCCGTTTGACGGCGTGTAGAGTAGCGCCCCGTTCTCGAACACGATCCGGTCGAACAGATTCGCGTGCGGAAACGTGCCGAAGAGACTGCCCATCTGACGGCCGGTGACGAGCACCAACAGAACGCCGTGCGCCTTGAGCTCCGTCAAAGCAGTCAGCGTTCGCGGATCGACAATGCCGTCCTGTGCGAGCGTGCCGTCGTAGTCGATGGCGACGGCGCGATAGGTGCTGGCAGTCACTGCATCAAACCGTGAGCAAGACGCCAGCCTAGGTCCACTGCGGCGGCGGTTGAATCGTCGGCTCAGGCGCCGGCCCAGGATTCGTGCGGCCAGATCCTTCGAGCCGGCTGATCGCGCGGACCGTCATGTCGTGATCGCAGACGATCTGGCACGCGAGGCGCACGCCATTCAGGCCACGCGCGGTGAGACATTCTTTTTCGGCGGCTGTCATCGGCGACGGTTCGCCATCGATGAACTCAACGCGGCACGTGGTGCAGCGCGCATTGCCGCCGCAGGCGTGCATGATGTCGACGTGCGCCTCCTGCTCGATAGCCAGCACGAGCCGCGTGCCGGACGGCACCTCAACAGATGGATAACCTTCAACAGCGAGAATAGGCATGTGGAGCATTCTACTGTGAGCGGTACACTGCACCGATGACCTCGTACGATCTGGCGCAAGAGGCGCACGCCATTGACGAACGGTTCGTCCGCGCCTCGGGCCCTGGCGGGCAAAATGTCAACAAGGTGTCGAGCGCCGTCGAATTGCGGTTCGACGTCCGCGCCTCCACGCTTCCGCGTACCGTTCAGGACCGGCTGCTAAAACTCGCCGGCCACCGCGCCACCAGCGACGCGGTCATCATCATCGACAGCCGCGAGCACCGGACGCAGGCGGGCAATCGCGACGCGGCCAGAGAGCGCCTGTCCACGCTGATTGTGCTCGCGCACAAGGTGCCGAAGAAGCGTCGCGCCACAAAACCCAAACCTGCCGCGCGCGAAGCGCGGCTCACCACGAAGCATCGCCGATCGACGGTGAAGGCCGCGCGGCGCCGGTCGCGCGACGAGGAGTAGCCGCGTGACTGTCTAGTCTCCCTGGTCGGCTATACTGCCGCGCATGGCCGCACTGCATCCACAAGTCGTTCACTTCGCCATCGCGCTGGGGTTATTGGGCGTTGGCTGCCGCGTCATCACGCTGACGGGGCGCCTCAAGTTTCTGAACCAGACCGCGACCGTGCTCGTCCTGCTCGCCACGATTTCGTGCTTCGTCGCGGCGGCCACGGGCGACGCGGCGCACGGACCGGTGGAGAGGATTCCCGGCGTGCGAAGCGCGGTAAGCCTCCACGAGGAATGGGGCGAACGCGCGCGCCTTGCGTTTGCGCTGCTCGCGCCGATTGAAATCATCGCCTTGCTGCTCTATTCACGCGAGCACCGCCGGGCGTATGCCGTCTCGGTGCTCGCCGCGGTGGTGGGCATTGGCGCCGCGCTGACGGTCGCGCAGGCGGGCAAGTATGGCGGCGAACTGGTCTACGACTACGCGGGGGGCATCGGCACCAGAAGTGGCACGCCTGAATCGGTCAATCGCTTGTTCGTCGCCGGTCTCTATCAACAGGCGCTGCAGGAGCGTCAAGCCAACAAAAGCCTCGAAGCGATGCAGCTCATCGACCTCGCCGCCTCGCGGGCGCCAGGCAATCTCGATCTCCAACTGCTCGCCGCCGAATGGACCATCGACATCAAGCAGGCGCCCGTCGAAGCTCTTGCGCGTCTCGAACGGATCGAGATTCCCGCGAGCGACGCGCGCTCAAAAGTACGCGCCGGCCTCGCGCGAGCGCGGGCGCTCGACGTGCAAGGGAACCGCGACGGCGCCCGCACGGTGGTGCAGACGCTCATCAACGAATATCCGAATCGCGCCGATCTGCAACGGCGGCTCGCCGAACTCTCCGGCGCGGCTAGCCAACCGTAAACGGGACGAACGCGCGGGTCGTGCCCCACTCGATGCGGAACGTGCCTCCCTGCGGCGTGGCGTCGATGCCAATCGTCACCTGCTCGACGAGCGCTGACGTCTTCGCCACCTGCATGTCGGTGCGCCCAAGGTCCTGCCCCCGCGGATAGGGAATCCCCCAGCCGCTCTGACGCTTGCTGATAATCAGCGTCCATTTGTCGGCGTTCGGAATGGCGTGAATACCGTAGGTACCTGCCGGCACCGTCACGGTGCCAATCTTCAGCGGCTTGTTCGTCTTGAGCGTCGTCTGTTCGTCCGCCCCGACACGCCAGACGGCGCCAGGCGGCATCATCAGTGATTCCGCGCGGCCTTTCAAATAGGGACGGCCGTACTCGACGCTGATGACGGCGCCGCCAATCGTCCACTCGGATCGGACATGCGGACTCCCGCCCGCGCCGGTCGGGAGCGGCGTCGTCTTCTGAGCGAACAGCGTCGTTCCACACACCAACGCCGCGCACGCGGCAATGGCAATCCTTCGAATGCCTCTCACGATCACACCTCCTGCACGTCCATGACTTATCACGAAGCGGCGGCGTCACGAAAGACCATCACCCCCTTCGCACCGCCGCGCGCAGGAGGCGGCGGAGCCACACCCAGACGGCGCCGATCATCATCACCGTGGCTGTCGTTGCCGCGTCGAGTGTGACGCGCCAACGGCTGATCCAGGGAACCATCGGTCCCGCGCCGATGACGGCCACAAAGAGCGCGGCCCAGACCGCCGGCGTCAGAAATCGCCAGACCGGAAACGCCGTCGGCGCGTGGATGCCGCCCATCGCCTGAAAAAATGTGGCGGCGGCGGCGAGAGTGTCCGTCCGCAGAATCACCCAACCGGCAAGCAGCACAGCGAGCAGAGAGAGATGCCGTGCCACGCGCGGCAGACGGGCGATGAGCGCGCCCAGCCACAGTGCTTCGAGCGCGAGGCAGACCGCCGAGTAACACGCCCAGAGCAGCAGGTTGCCCGTCGCGCCGTACCAGATGCCGAGGAAGACGAAGCCGATGACGACGTGAAGGAACGCGCGCGGCGTGAGCCGCTGGCGCTCGACGATTGGCGACGAGAGGTAATCGCGCGCCCACGCCAGCGCGGTCATGTGCCAGCGCGTCCAGAAGTCGCGGAGCGATTCCGCGACGTACGGACGCCGGAAGTTTTCCGGATACCGCAAGCCGAGCACGCGGCCGGCGCCAATCGCCAGATCGCCGTAGCCAGAGAGCAGGTAGTAAATCTGCAGCGAGAACGAGAGCGCGCCGACCCACGCGGCGCCGGTGCCAAGACGCGAGGACGGCAGCGCGAAGATCGCGTCCGCGGTTTCACCAAGCGTTCCGGCAATCAGCCACAGCTTGATCACGCCGATGACGATGCGGCGCGTCCCATATGCAAACGCGCCAAGACTGACGAGCGATTGCAGGCGAAGATGCTGCGGCGCGAACTCGTCGTAGCGAACGATTGGTCCTACTGGCAGCACCGGAAACTGCCACAGATACAGACCGGCCAGCAGCGGCGAGGCGGTCTCGCGGCGGCGGGCCGTCTCGACGAGGTACGCGATCGCATGACAGGTGATCACCGTGACGCCTGACCACGCAAACACCCGTCCCGGCAGATGCCAGCGGATGTAGACGAACAGACTGACGACCATCGTGATCGTCAGCGCCCCGAGCGCATCGGCGGCCACGCCCCGCGCCGATTGCCGTAGACGCGCCGAGATACGCGAGGCGAGATACGCCAGAGCGGTGACGGCCAGCAGCCACCCGCCGTACGGCACGCGCGCGATGACGACCGCGCTGGCGGCTGTCAAAATCACCGTCGCGCCCGTCGCGCTCCACCGTTCGCTGACGCCAGCGAAGGTGTACGCCTCGACGACGATAAAGTAGATCGTCAGAAGCGCCGGGAACAGTTGCAGCAGGAAAGACAGATCGTCGACGCGCAATCGTCAGGGATGCTACTACGCTGTGCCACAAGAACACGACACGAACGAAATTGTGCCACCCCGCGTGTTCGTCGCCGATCGCGGTGACGACCGGCTGCGCCTCGACCTTGTGCTCTGCCGTCACCTGAAAGATGTCTCGGGCGCGACACGCACGAAAATTCAGGCCGCCATCGCCGAAGGACGGGTCACCATCGACGACCGCGTGGTTTCCCGCCCTTCGGCGCGCGTGCTGGCCGCCCAGCGCATCACGCTCGATCCGCGCGGCTTCGCGCCGCGCCGGCGCTCTGTCACACCGCAAGAGCAACCGCTTCGTGTCGTCTACGAAGACGGCTACCTGCTCATCATCGACAAGCCCGCGGGCCTCGTCGTACACCCGACCTACGCTCACGCGGACGGAACGCTGATGAACGGCTTGCTCTGGCGCGCGCGGCAGTGGACATCTGGCGAACGGCCGTCACTGGTGGGACGCCTCGACAAAGCGACGTCGGGAATCGTGCTGGTCGCAAAGACACGCGCGGCGCACGCCGCGCTGCAACGCACGCTGTCGTCCCGGCACGCCGAGAAATACTACGTGGCGGTTGTCTACGGCCGCGTGACGCCCGCGCGCGGGCGCATCACCGCGCCACTCGGGCGCGATCCACAAGATCGGCGGCGCGTCGTCGTGAGCGCTGATGGCGCACCAAGCGAAACGCGCTACGAGCGCATCGACACGGGACATCTGGGCGGCGAGCGACTCTCGCTCGTGCGATGCCGGTTGATGACGGGACGGATGCACCAGATCCGCGTGCATCTGGCGTCACGCGGATGGCCGATCGTCGGCGACGCGAAGTACGCAACGCCGCCGCGCGCGGCCGCGAACGACGAAGCGTACGCGCGTGCCGTCGGCGCGCTCGCGGGGCAGGCGCTTCATGCCGAACGTCTCGCCTTCGATCATCCGTGGAGCGGCCAGCGGATCGAGTGTACCGTCCCGCTGCCAGAGGATTGGCAGGCGCTCCTGCGCGTGGCGGGACTCTCCCTCGCGCCCGCGGCCACCACCACGCCGAGCGGCAGACGATGACCGACCCTCGGATGAATCTTCGCGTGGGACTCTGCGCCGCCTGCGCGGCGTGTCGAGTCGTCGAAGGGATCGACGTTCTGGCTCTGCGAACTGTCGAAGGACGATCCGGTGTTTCCGCGCTATCCGCGGTTGCCGGTCGTCGTGTGCGAGCGCTTCGACGGAGGATGAGGATTACGGCACGAACGGCATCAACGTCGGCCGGCCAGAGTCCGATGAGTCACGCGTGAAGGCCTCGATGACCTTGAACATCACGTGCCAGCCTTCACGACTTCGCCCGACATCGAGACGGCCCAGCGTCGAGCGCATGTTGTGGAGGATGATGCCAGCGCCCAACGAGGTTTTCGTGTCTGTCTTCCAGAGGTCGCGCATGGCCGGCGCGACATGGCCCGCGTCGAGAAACGCCGCCGCGTCAACATGCGGCAAGAGCGCCCAGCGCGATTCCATGTTGAAGATGTCCATCGCGCGATCGTGGAACCGATAGTCCACAAAACCACGGTCGATGTGCCCGCCGCCCAGACTCGGCAACAGATAGAACGGCACCTGCTGATCCGCGCGGGTCAACGAGCCGACCACCCACTCGCGGAACGCCAACGTCCAGCGCGGCGAGAGCGGCACATACCTGGACGCGGACGCCTCCACACGCTGGAACGAGTAGTGCCCGCTTACGCGATCCGAGTAATCAGCCCACCCCGCTGAAACCAGACCACCCGCGCGCGGGTGCGAGGGATAGTCGCGCGTATCGAACGACACCTCCGCGCCGCCTATCAGATACGACACGTCGGCGTTCACGCCCGGCGCCGCGTCCCCACTGAACACGCGCACCGTATCGGGATACGACTGCGTGCGTCCAGCCATGGCGCCCACATCGATCATCGGAATCCACCCGAGATTTCCCGTCAGCGCGAGCGGACCGCTCGTCCATGTCGTGTAGCCAGCCAGTTGTGTGGTTTTCAACCGGTAGCCAGTCCGATCGGAGAGCGTGGTCTGGTCACCCACACCGAAGTAATTCACGCGCACGGAATCGCGATACAGCGTCTGCACGCCGATACGCACATGGTTGTTCGCGAGGTGAGGAAATTCAATCCGCGCCTGCGCGGCGGAATAGAGACGCGTCGACAGCTCCGCCGACATCCAGACGCGGCCATTGCCGGAAATCGCATGGCTATACCCTGGCCCCGCGGACATGCCCGACCCGGCAATCGCATTCTCTGCTTCGAGATAGAAGCCGTCCCTGCGTCCATCTTCATCGAACGCATCGACAACCGCGCCGTAGTCGTTGACCGCCGCCGTGAAGCCAGGTGGCTCGCTGAAGTAGCCGGGAGGCAACGCATCACTGGCATCGTGTGACGTTGACGCTTGCGCACTTTCAGGCGAGGTGTTCTGCGCGTAGCCAGCAGACGCAATCGCCAGCACGAAAGAAAGCCCTAAAAAAAGTGACCGCCACATCGTCATCGATCCGCACCAGAGATTTTTTTTCGAGGTTCCATGCGAGCGTTCTAGTCTCTCTTCGATCGCGAACTCTCGACATGGAATTCTTGCGGAAATCAATGAACTTCTGTATCCCAAGCGCCACAGGCACACGCTCAGCGAAGAGCAACCCACGCGATCCGGTATGCGGCGATCGGCAACACGCGATGATGTCACTGACGTGATATGACTCATGGTCATGAGGCCGTTACCGTCACTACTCACCATCACGTGCGCCGCGCTGCTGCTCCTGTGCGTCACGGCGCCGGTGGTCACCGCGCAATCAACCAGCGAGGACGCCTCGATCCTGGTCGAGTACGAATGGCGGCACGAGCATGCCACCTGGCACTTCGCAAACGACTCGTCCTTCAACACCGACGTTCTGGTGCCACACACGTACGAACAGCAGTACGCCTCGTCCGGTCACTGGCTGACCGCCGCCGCGCGCTACGCCGTGAGCGGCACCGCCATGGACACCACGGTGTCGTTCACGCCCGGACGCACGATCGGCGCGTCGGACATCGATACGTTTTTCAACCCTGATGGCGACGTCATCCGGTACGGCACCGACGGACAGGCGGGCTGGCACGCGTGGCGGATCGAGCATCTCGTCACCGGCCGAATCCACAGCCTGCAACTGCGCGCCGGTTACCGCTATCGGCGCGATTGGCACACGTTCTATCCCGCGGATATCTTCACCATCCACACGAACCCACCCTCGACGAGCCTGACGCCCACCACGGATAGAGAATTCACGACCACCGACCTGCACCAGTTGCCGATTCGCGCGACCTTGACGCGCGCGGCGACGCCGTCGTGGCAGTCAGAGATCACGGCGGAATACACGCCGTTCATCTGGGCGCGGCTCACAACCGAGTTACCTGATAAATACCGGGACGCCATCACATCGGACGCCAAGGGCTTTGGCGCGGGCGCGGAGATTCGCTTCGTGCGCCGTTATGGAGTGCCGCTCGTGCTCGGCGCCACCGCTTCCAGATCGTGGAGCTACGCGTCGTCGCGCAACGTCTCGAACACCGAGGTTGGCGTCATGGCGGGCGTGGAGTTCGTGCTCCACAAAAAATAGCCGGCGCAAAAGAAAAGGGCCGGTCTCATCAAAGACCGGCCCTTCACCTTAACAATCCCCGAATGACGATCGAACGTTACGGCGTGACGGTAACCTTCACCAGACTGGTCGTCCAGCAGCAGACTTCGCCGCCGCCGCCAAACCCGGAGTAATCGGTCGCCAGCGCGTGCAGCACGTAGTCGCCCGCCTCGCTGAACTTGACCGTCACCTTCGCGTTCCCCTCGTACGGCTCGTTGACCTTGCCGCCCTTCGTGATCGTGAGCTTCGGACGGGCCTCGCTAAAGGTCACCGTGCCCGGACCACGGTACTTCGACCAGATCACCTGCACCGGCGGCGGTGGATTGCGCATCGGCGCATTGGTCCCGCTCGTGTACTTCGCGTCGTCAGTCGCCCAGAGCGGCAGTTCGAACGGTGTCGAGAGCGAGGCCTTCATCTGCGTCGCCTTGGACATCGCCGAGATCGGTCCCGTGAACGTCGGACCGCCTTGGACGAAGTGGAGCACCGGCGGCGTGTTGCCCACCGCGACGTCGGTAAACGGCGACACGTTGTAATCGACGTGCAACCGCAGCGGAATCTGCGTCGTCTCGCCGTTCACGCTCAACGTCCACGTGATCTTCTGATCTTTCGTGAAGCTTTTCGGCACGGTGACGGTGAACACGCCGACCTGACGTCCCGCCAGAAAGTGCGTCGGCTGTCCGAGGTCTGGTCCCGCCAGCGCGGCGCCAGGCCCTTCGAGCTTGTTGGCCGGACCAACAGGGATATCGAACGTCTGCTCGGTGTTGCGGTTGAAGTACCCCACCAGGAACGAGTGCGTGCCATCCTGGTTGTCGAACCAGCCTTCGTACGCGCCGGTCAGGCTCGCGCCAAACTTCTTCGCCGGTCCGCTCGGCAACTGCAACTGCGCGGAGACGGAAACCAACGCACTACCCGCGAGCAGGAATGCTCCTCCCACTCTCGCGACTGCCCATCGATTCATCGCTGAACTCTCTCTTGTCTGGTGTTATGTGGTGAACGGACGCGCCCGCTCACGAGAAGCGGACGCCATCAAGATCCCCCTGAAGCGCCGCGCGCATACTGCGGCGCTTCAGGGTTGAAGGCTGTTACTGCTGCTGTTGTTGCTGCGTCGTCTGCGCGGAGGTGTTGGACACCCCCGGATGGCCGCCGTGCGCCTTCAGCCAGTCCTGGTATTCAGCGTCGCTCAGATAGACGACGTTCATCCACGCGTGC
>JAISPN010000019.1 GCA_031274845.1 Acidobacteriaceae bacterium | reverse complement strand
GCTGGCATCTGGTGGTGGGGTTGATGGAGAAGAACGCGAAGCGATGACGCGCCCCCATCGTCACGGAAGGTTTGTGGGCGCACACCTGTCGTGACGGCGACCATGTTCCGGCTGGTTTTGTCCCGGTCAGGCCAGATGGCGCATCACCTCAATGGCGACCGCTTCCGCGTGGGTGCGGGCGAGGTCATGATCCGCGCCGGGAACAACGTGGAGGCGGGCCTTGGGAAGCAGCGACAGCAGTCGCGTGCCGACGGCAACCGGACTGATCGGGTCCACGTCTCCCCAGAGGAGCAGCGTCGGTTGGGTGATGGACGGAATATCGTTCGACAGATCGCCGACCGGATCGGCAATCCACCTAGCCGCGCGCGGGAACGCCGCGAAGTAGGAAGACCGCCAATCTGCTCCGCCAAGATTCGCCATCGGCACGCCGCCAGACGTTGCGGTCAGCACAAGGCGGTTGACGAGCGTCGGCATCGCCAGCGCGAGCTTGATCGCGACGACGCCGCCCATCGACTGCGCGACGAGGTTGACCGGTGCGGTGATGGTGTGTGCGACCATGGCGACAAGATCGTCGAGTCCGTTCACGTCAGGACGCGCCGGTTCATCGCCAAGCCCCGGCCAGGCAAAGAACACGCCGTCCAGATGTGCATGTTGAGCGACTGGCTTCCAGAAGTCCGCATTGCCAGTTGCGCCGGGAAGGAAGAGTGTGTGCGTCATCGTGCGATAGCTCAATTGTCGATGGGGAAGCGATTAAAATCCACGCGAGGACGATGAACGATGGGCGCACGCGATCCACGGGTTGATGTCTACATCGATGCGGCGGCGGACTTTGCCCAGCCGATTCTCGCGCATCTGCGCGCGGTCGTGCACGAGGCGTGTCCCGGCGTGGAGGAGACGGTGAAGTGGCGGATGCCGACCTTCATGTACGAGGGGCGCATCCTGTGCAACATCGCGGCGTTCAAGCAGCACTGCTCGCTGAACTTCTGGAGGGGAAGCTCCATTGTCGACGCCGCGTCCGACGCGGGCATGGGGCAGTTCGGACGCATCACCGCGATGACCGATCTGCCCGCGAAGAAGACGCTCATCGGTTACGTGCGCAAGGCGATGGCTGTGAGCGAGGGCAAGGCGCCGTCAGCGTCGCGCGCAGCCAAGCCGGAAGCGGCCGTGCCTGATGATCTTGCCGCTGCGCTCAAGCAGCGCACGCACGCGAAAGCCCGCGCGGTATTTGCCGCGTCCAGCCCGAGCCATCGGCGCGAGTACATCGAGTGGATTAATGAAGCCAAGCGCGAGGACACACGCGCGAAGCGGCTGGCGACCACGCTGGAGTGGCTGGCCGAGGGGAAGCCGCGCAACTGGAAATATCAGAAGTAGCGCAGGGAACGAGCGCACGCGCGTGTTCCCGTTCCCTGCGGTGTTGCCTCTCGAAAACGCTACGGCTTGATCGCGACCTTCAGCACCCTGTCGCGCTGATGGCTGAACAGATCGTAGGCGCCCACGATGTCGTCCAGCTTGTAGGTGTGCGTGACGAGCGGTTTCAGATCGACCCGGCCGCTGGCGACCACGGCCATCAGGCGGCGCATCCGTTCTTTGCCGCCGGGGCACAGGGCGGTGTTGATGCGGTGATCGCCCAGACCTGCGCCGAAGGCGTCGAGCGGGATTTTCAAGTCCGTGCTGTACACACCAAGGCTCGACAGCGTCCCGCCGGGGCGGATGCAGCGCAGCGCGTTTTCAAAGGTGGTTTGCGTGCCGAGCGCTTCGATGGCGCCGTCGGCGCCCTTGCCGCCGGTGATCTTCAGAACCTCGGCGACCACGTCCTGCTTCGTGAAGTTGATCGTCACGTCGGCGCCAAGTTTCTTGCTGACGGCCAAACGGTTGTCGTCGCCATCGACGGTGATCACGGTAGTGGCGCCGCGCAGCTTGGCGCCAGCGGCGGCGCACAGGCCGATCGGCCCTTGCGCGAACACGACCACGGTGTCGCCAATCTTGATGTTGGCGTTTTCAGCGCCGGCAAAGCCGGTGGACATGATGTCGGGGCACATCAGCACCTGCTCGTCGCTCAGGCCGTCGGGCACGGGCGCCAGATTGCCTTGGGCGTCGGGCACCAGCACGTATTCGGCCTGGGTGCCATCGATCAGGTTGCCAAAGCGCCAGCCGGCGGTCAGCTTGTGGCCGTGGTTGCCGCAGCGGCCGCTCTCGATGAGATAGCTGCCGTCTTGCGACGGCGCGCCGTCTTGCGCGGCGTAGCTGTTGAAGTTGGGGCAGATGGCGCCAGCGATGACGCGCTGACCTTCCTGGTAGCCGGTGACGGCGCTCCCCAGTTTGGCGATGACGCCGACCGGCTCGTGTCCCACGGTCAAGCCCTTGGCGACCGGGTACTCGCCTTTGAGGATGTGGACGTCGGTTCCGCAGATGGTGGTGGTGGTGATCTTGATGAGCGCGTCGTTCGGGCCGACCTCTGGGATCGGTTTGTCGGTGAGTTCAATGCGTCCGGGTTCAACGAAGATTGCGGCTTTCATCGTGGCCATGTCATGACTCCTTGCGAATAGGAAGACAGCGTTGATTCTCCTTGGCTTTATACCGCGAAGCAACAGGCGCGAATGGCAGGTGACATCCTCGCGATCGTCACTGTCGGGCTTGCGAGGTCGTGGCGAGGAAGCGTCGACGCGCAGACGAGACCGCTCACCGCGACGGCATATCGTAAGCGACTCTTGCAACAGAGCTGCAACGGGCCGGCAAGGCGTCCGGCTCCATCCGGCATGCCCGCGTGTTCGCGCGCTCGAAGGCGTGGGCGAGCTGAAGGACGCTGTCGTCCGCGCGATCGCGGCCGACGATCTGCACGCCGACGGGCAATCCGCCGGATGTCAGGCCGCACGGCACCGAGAGGGCGGGGTGGCCGAGGACCGAGATGAAGTAGCACGACTTCATCCAATCGATGTAGGTCGCCAGCGGCTCACCGTCGATGGCGCGCACGTATTCTTGCGTCACATTGAATGGCGCGACTTGTGTCGTTGGCAGGATAAAGAACTCGTATCTGTCCATGAACGCCTGCGTGCGCTGACGGAACGAGGCGCGTAACAGTTCCGCGCGCGCGACATCGGCGGCGCTCAACTGCTCGCCCCGCTCGATTTCGTCACGAATCGCCGGTTTGACGATTGCGCGCTCGGCGGCGGTGAGTGCGCCGTGCTTGGCGGCAAACGCGCGGGCGCGGAGCATTCGGAACGCCTCGTCGGCACCCGAAAAATCCGGCGACGCCTCTTCAACCGTGCATCCGATCGCTTCAAACCACGGACGGCTGCGATCGACGACTTCGCGCACGCGTCGCTCGAACGGCATCCCAGGCACATCGCCCACCCACGCCACGCGCGTCCGCGTGAAATCGCGGTCGAGCACTGGTGGCGCGGTTTCTGTCATCGCGCCCAGGAGCAGCGCGACATCCGCCACGCTCCGCGCCATCGGACCATCGACGCTAAGCGACGCCCACGACGAGGAGACGTCGGCGCCTGGCATGCGGTACGCCGACGGCCGCATGCCCACCACGCCACAGAACGCCGACGGGTTGCGAAGCGATCCGCCCATGTCGGTGCCGTCCGCAATCGGCAGCATCCCGCACGCGAGCGCCACCGCGGCGCCGCCGCTACTGCCGCCGCACGTGAGCGTCGTGTCGTAGGGATTCACGGTTGCGCCGAAGACAGGATTGAACGTCTGCGATCCCGCGCCGAACTCGGGCGTGTTCGTCTTGCCGATGACGATCGCGCCAGCCTCGTGCAACCGCTGGACGATTGGCGCATTCACCGCCGGCACGTGATCGCGATACAACGGCGATCCGAAGGTTGTCCGGATACCGGCGGTGGCGTGGAGATCCTTGTGCGCAATCGGTAGCCCGTGCAACGGACCCACCGGCTCACCGTGCGCCAGACGCGCGTCCGCGCGACGGGCGGCGGCAAGCGCCGCTTCCGGCGCCAGCGTGACGATTGCGTTGACGCGGCTGTTGACCTGCTGAATCCGCTCGAGGTGCGCGAGCACGACCTCGCGTGCGGAGAGCTGACGCGCGCGGAGGAGCCGCGCGAGCTCAGTGGCGGGTTGTTGCCAGATAGTCAAGCGCCGCCACGATGCCACCGGCTGTGTGCGGGACGTGGGCGGCGGTGAGTCCCATCTCGACGCCGCTCAGCGTCCCCGCCAGCATCAGGTCGTTGAAATCGCCCACATGGCCGATGCGGAATACAGTCCCTTTGAGTTTTCCGAGGCCGGTGCCGAGCGACATGTCGAAGCGATCGAGGATGACCTGTCGAACCTGATCCGCGTCGATCCCCGGTGGGACGACGACCGCCGTGACTGTCGCGCTGTACTCGGCGGGGTCGGCCGCGACGATGTCGAGCCCCCAGGCGCCGACCGCGCGGCGCGTCGCCTCGGCGTGGCGTTGGTGGCGCGCGAACACGCGCGGCAGCGTTTCCTCGAGCAGCATGTTCGAGGCCTCGCGGAGCCCGTACAGCAAGTTCGTCGAGGGGGTATAGGGGAAGTGGCCTGAGACGCCGTCACGGATCATCGGCGCCCAATCCCAGTACGCGCGCGGCAACCGGGCGGTCTTCGACGCCGCGAGCGCTTTCGGCCCCACGGCGTTGATGCCGAGCCCGGGCGGGAGCATCAGCCCTTTTTGCGAGCCGCCAATCATCACGTCCACACGCCACTCGTCGTGACGGTAGTCGATCGATCCGAGCGACGAGATCGTGTCCACCAAGAGCAGCGCGGGATGCGACGTTTCGTCCAGCGCCGCGCGCACGTGCGGCACCGAGCTTGTCACCCCCGTGGAGGTCTCGTTGTGCACCATGGCGACGGCCTTGATGCGGTGCGCGCCGTCGGCGGCAAGCATCGCCGTCAGCGCCGCGACATCGACGCCGTGCCGCCAGTCGCCTGGCACGAGCACGACATCGAGGCCGAGACGATCGGCGACGTGCTTCCACAGCAGCGCGAAGTGACCCGTCTCGCACATCACGACGCGATCGCCGGGCGACAGGGTGTTGACGAGCGAGGCTTCCCATCCGCCGGTGCCAGATGCGGGATACACGACGACCGGACCGGTTGTCTGCACGATCTGCTTCAAGCCTTCAAGCGCCTCGTGCGCCATGCGCGCGAAGGCGGGGCCGCGATGGTCAATCGTCGGCTGCGCGATCGCGTGGAGCACGCGATCGGGAACGTTCGTGGGTCCGGGGATCTGAAGAAAGTGTCGGCCAGGCATCGTGTCGCAAGAGTGTAGTATTTTCACCGGCATGAGCGTGACAAAATGTCAGCGGATGCGCCCTGTGAGCGCGCGCGGATGAACGCCGCGAAGCCGTTACACGACCATCTCGAACGCGACCTCACGCACGCCATCGAGGGGGACGTGCGATTCGATCGCGTGTCGCGCGCGCTCTATTCGACCGACGCGAGCGTCTACAGCATCGAGCCACGGGGCGTCGTCGTTCCACGCACGCGGCAAGACCTTCTCCGT
>JAISPN010000282.1 GCA_031274845.1 Acidobacteriaceae bacterium | reverse complement strand
GGCGCTCGGCGTGGGTCTCTCGACGGCGATGTTCACCGTCGCGGACGCGCTGTTGCTGCGACAACTCCCGGTCCGCGATCAGGATCACATCGTCATCGTCGCCGGCGCCAAACGCGACGGCTCAATGGCCAACTACCCACTCGACCTCTCGGCGGCCCGTGAGTTCGGAACGCGCACCCGTGCCCTCTCGGCAGTCGCCGGCGTGGGCTACGAGGGCGCCTGGCCCAAGCCCATCCGAGACGGCGACCAGATCACGCGTCTGCGCCGCGCCATGGTCTCTGGAGATTTCTTCGGCGTGTTGGGCGTCACGCCGGTGCTCGGCCGCACCCTGCGCGCGTCGGACGACGTGACCGGCGCCGCGCCCATGGCCGTCATCAGCTACAGCCTCTGGCGGCAACGGTTCGGAGGCGCGCGCGACGTGATCGGCCAGCGGCTCGTGACATACGACGACGGCGTGTCGTACACGATCGCGGGCGTCCTCCCACAGGGCTTCGACTTCCCACGCGGCGCCGAGTTCTGGGCGCCGATCGCGGCATCGCTCCCGGCGTCCACACTGCAATACGTCTCCGTGAACCTCGTCGGCCGACTCGCGCCCGGCGCCCGGCTCATCGACGTGCAACAGGAGATGAACGCCTTCTTCTCCCGACCCGACGCCTCCCAGTGGGAGCACGCCCTCGTTGGCGCCGCGCAGCCGTTTTCTCAACTCATACTCGGCAACGTGCGGCCAGCCGTGGTGACCTTCGCGCTCGCGAGCGGGCTGCTGCTGCTCATCACCGTCATCAATATCGCCAACCTGCTCTTCGTACGCGGGCTCGCCCGCGTGCGGGAGATCGCCGTGCGCGCCGCCCTCGGCGCGGGGCGGGTCGCGATCATCGCCGGCCTCGTCGTTGAGAATTTTTTGATCGCCGTCGCAGGCGGCTTGCTCGGTGTGCTTCTGGCGATGGGCGCGGTGCGGGCATTCGTGGCGCTCTCGCCGCCGGAACTCCCTCGCCTTGATGAGATCCATCTGAACGGCGCCGCGATCCTCGCCGCGATCGCCATTACCGGTGTCGCAACACTGCTCGTCGCGCTCGCCCCGGCCGTGCTGACCAGTCGCACGGAGCTGGCGTCCGTGCTTCGGTCGGATGCGCGCCAGAGCCCAGGACGCATCTACCGGCAACTCACCGAGGGCATCGTCATCGTACAGGTCGCACTGGCAGTTATCGTTCTCTCAGCAGCAGGGTTAGTTACTCGAAGTCTCATCAAGCTCGAACGGGCGGATCTGTCGTTCGACCCGTCGCGGCTGCTGATCGCCGAGCTCTCCGTGCGACTGGACAAGTTCGCCGACGCGCGCCAGCAGGCAGCACTTCTGGAGCGCCTGACGCAGGCGGTCTCGACGGTCCCCGGCGTGCGGGCCGCGTCGCCGGTCGTGGCTCCGCCATTCGCCGCGACCGGCGGCTGGGACATCACCCTCACCGCCGAGGGACAGACGTCGGCCGACACGAAGACGGCGCCGCTCCTGAACATGGAGGTCGTCACCCCGAGTTATTTCGAGACCGTGGGCCTGCCACTCATCGCCGGCCGGGCGTTCACCGACGCCGATCGCAAGGAAGCGCCCGGCGTGATCGTCGTCAGTCAATCGACGGCGCGCCACTACTGGCCGGGCAAGAGCGCCATTGGCCAGCGTCTGTATGCCGGAAGCGGTATGACGCGCGAACTCACAGTCGTCGGCGTGGTGGCGGACACGCGCTATCGCGACCTGCGTGTGGCACGGCCCAGCGTGTATCTGCCGCTCGCGCAGTCGTTCTTTCCCTTCGCGCCGCTCAACCTGGTCGTGCGCACCAATGTGCCGCCGGCGACGGTCGTTGCCTCGCTCCGCCGCGCTATCGCGGACGTGGATGGCGGCGTCGCGCTCGCGTCGGCCACGCCGTTTCCGGCCTTTCTGGATCGCTCGCTGGCGCAGCCACGCCTCAATTCGCTCCTGCTCTCGGTCTTCGCCGGCGCCGCCATGGTTCTCGCCACCGTGGGGTTGTTCGGCGTGATCGCGACGATGGTGCGCCAGCGCACGCATGAACTCAGTATCCGGATCGCGCTCGGCGCGACACCGCGCGATCTCATCCGGCTGGTGACGCTGCGCGGGATGACGCTCACCGTCGGCGGTCTGTTGCTCGGCACGGTCGCCGCGCTGTTCGTGAACCGCTCGTTGCGCGGCCTCCTGTATGAGGTGACACCCACTGATCCAGTAACGCTCATCGTGGTGGCTGGGCTCCTGCTGGCCGCGGCGGCGCTGGCAAGTTTCATCCCCGCCTATGCAAGTACACGCATTGACGCCTCGCTCGCGTTGCGCTCGGAGCGCTGACAGACGCGTCACCCACAGGCGGTGCTGTTACCAGGAAGCGTTTAGTCGTATACTGATGTCTCGCTGCTATTCGTCATTAATGATGACGAATCATCAATGACACCGCCGGCTCCTAGTCGGCCACGATGCCGCGTTGTTCCAGATCCGCGAAACGGACAACCATACCTCGGCGCGGATCGAACGGAATATCCTGGAAACCATACCGTGCATAAAATCCGTGGACGGCTTCATCGAGTGGATGCGTGATGACGCCCCAACTGCCAATGCTGCGTGAAGCATGTAGCGCGGTGCGCAACGCAAATAGCAACAGCAGCGCGGCGTACCCCTTTCCCTGATGCTCACTGAGCACAGATGTCGCCATGGATCGTCCACCAGTCCCAAACAGTACGTATGACAATAGCATACGATATCCATCGAGCGCTAGAGCCTCA
>JAISPN010000187.1 GCA_031274845.1 Acidobacteriaceae bacterium | reverse complement strand
TTCTGAAGATCAACGCGCCCGCCGGCACTTTCATCGTCGCGGCCGGGGTCTTCAGCTTGAAGTGCACATCGGCGTAGGAACCGGGCAGTAACTCCCCTTTCGGGTTCTCCACATCGACTTCCACCAGCAGCGTGCGCGAGGCGACGTCGATGGACTGCGATGTGCGCGCCAGCTTGCCGTGGAACGTACGCGTCCCGAACTCCCGCAACGTCAACTCCGCGTCGAGCCCCGGCTGCGCCACCTGCGAGTACACCTGCGGTACGTTGACGAAGACGCGCAGCTTGTTGACGGCGGCGATGTGAAACAGCTCGCGCGCGTTGCTCCCGGAATCAATGAGCGCGCCGACTTCGGTGTTGCGTGCCGTGATGACGCCGTCAAATGGCGCCTCGATCCGGCGGAACGCATACAGCTGCTCGAGCCGTTTGACGTTCGCGCGCGCGGACTCGGAGGCGGTCTGCTTGGCTTCGAGGTTGCCGTTCGCGTTATCGAGATCCTGTTGCGACACCGACTCGGTCTTGATCAGACTGCGGTAGCGTTCCGCCGTCGTCATCGCCAGACGCGTGTTCGCTTCCGCCGTCGCCAGATCCGCCTGCGCCTGCAAGATCTGTTGATCGAGCTCCGGCGTATCGATCTCCGCGAGCACATCGCCCGCCTTGACCTTCGATCCGATATCGACAAAGCGCTGCTTCAAGTAGCCGTTCGTCCGCGCGTAAATCGCCGCGTCCGTGAACGCCTGCATGGTGCCCGGCAGCACGATCTCCTCTTGCGGCACGCCGTACACCGGCGTCACCACGTTCACGCTGGGAATCGACAGCTCGTGCGTCTCTTTCGTCACTGTCTCAAGTGAGCGCGCGCGCGTCGAGATGCCCCAAAACGCCAGGCCAACGGCGACGCCCATCAGCACCAGCCCACCCACAATCGGGCCAACCCGCAGGCCCTGGTTACGCTCGCTCATCAATGCCTCGTGTTTTCTTGCCGTGGAGGATCGCGAACACGGCCGGCACGAACACCAGCGTCGCCACCGTCGCAAATCCCAATCCGCCAATCACCGCGCGGCCGAGCGGTGCATTCTGCTCGCCGCCTTCACCAAAACCGAGCGCCATCGGCACCATGCCGATGATCATCGCCAGCGCGGTCATCAGCACAGGACGGAACCGCGTGAAGCCGGCGTCAATCGCGGCGTCAATCGCGGGCCGGCCACTCTCCATCTCGTCCTTGGCGAAGCTGACGACGAGAATGCTGTTCGCCGTCGCGACGCCGATGCACATGATCGCCCCGGTCAGCGACGGGACGCTAAACGTCGTCTGGCTTAGAAACAGCATCCAGACGATGCCAGCGAGCGCCGCCGGCAGCGCCGAGATGATGATGAACGGGTCCAGCCACGACTGAAAGTTCACGACGATGAGCAGGTAGACGAGGATGACCGCGAGCGCAAGCCCCGCGAGCAATCCAGAGAACGACGACCGCATCGTCTCGACCTGACCGCGGACGACGAGCTGCGATCCGCGCGGCAGATGTTTCGACTCGGCGTCAAGAATGGTCTGCATCTCGCGCGCGACGCTGCCCAGATCGCGTCCGTAGACACCACCGAAGATGTCGATGACCGGCTGCGCGTTGTAGTGCGACACGACGGCCAGATGCGCCTCGCGCTGAACCGAGGCGAGCGACTGCAGGATCTGCGGCGACGCCCCGCCCGCCGCCGTCGTCACCGGGATATTGCCGAGTTCCTCAAGCGAGCCGACTCGATACTGCGGCATCTGCGTCGCGATCGTATAGCTGACACCGGTTGCCGGATTCAGCCAGAACGTCGGCGCCGTCTGTCCACTGCCAGAGAGCGAGACGAGCAGGTTGTTCGCAACGTCGCGCTGCGTCAACCCTGTGGTCGCGGCCCGCGTGCGATCGACATCGAGGTGCAGCAACGGCTGGTTGAACGCCTGGTGCACACGCAGATCCACCATGCCAGGGACACTGGACAGCTTCACCGCCAGCGACGACGCGAAGCGGCGGTTCTCTTCGAGATTCCGGCCCACCACCTGCACGTCAATCGGCGAGGGCAACCCGAAGTTCAGGATCTGCGTGACGATATCCGCCGGCAGGAACGAGAACATGACGCCGGGCATCTCGCGGTTCAGCCGCAACCGCAGATCGTGCACATACTTCGGAGTCGACTTGTGCCCCTCGGAGAGCGCCACGAGAATGTCCGCGTCCGACGATCCAATCGGCGCCGAGTTCGTATACGACAGATTGATGCCGCTGTACGGCAGCCCGATGTTGTCGATGACGCTGGCGATCTCCTCGGACGGAATAATTTCGCGGATGATCGCCTGCACACGATCGCAAATCGCCGCCGTCTCCTCGATCCGCGTGCCGGTCGGCGCGCGCAGGTGCAGCTTGAACTGCCCACCGTCCACCGACGGGAAGAAGTCTTGCCCAATCACAGGAATCAGCAGCAGCGAGGCGAGACACGCGCCAAGAAACGCGAGCACGAACGAGACGCGATGCTGGACGATCCCCGTCAACACCCCGCGATACCAGAGACGAAATTTTTCGAAATTTCGATCGAACCACCCCGGATGCGCTTCGTGAGAGGCGTGTTCGTCCGCCCGGAGTAGGTACTTCGCCATCGTCGGCACGACGGTGCGGGAGAGGACATACGAGGCGAGCATCGCGAACACGACCGCCTCGGCCATCGGCACGAACAGGTAGCGCCCCACGCCGGTCAGAAAGAACATCGGTACGAACACGATGCAGATGCAAAGCGTCGACACAAATGCCGGCACGGCAATCTGCTGCGCGCCATCCAAAATCGCCTGCTCGGGATCTTTGCCAAACCCGAGATGGCGGTTGATGTTTTCAATCGCCACCGTCGCATCGTCGACCAAAATGCCGACGGCCAGCGCGAGGCCACCGAGCGTCATGATGTTGATCGTTTCGCCGATCGCGGAGAGCGTAATGATCGAACAGAAAATCGAGAGCGGAATCGACACGGCGATGATAATCGTGCTCCGCCAACTGCCAAGGAACAGCAGAATCATCAACGCGGTGAGCACGGCGGCAATCACCGCTTCGCGTAATACCCCCTGAATCGACGCGCGGACAAACAGCGACTGGTCCGCAAGCGGCTTGATGACGAGCGACGCCGGGAAACCAGCGGCGGCCTGCGCCACGGCGCTCTTGACCCTCGCGATGATGTCGAGCGTCGACGTGTTGCCCACTTTCTGCACCACCATCAGCACCGAGCGCTGCCCGTCGAGCCGCGCGATGTTGGTCTGGGGCGGGTACCCGTTCCTGACGTGCGCGACGTCGCGGATGTAAATCGGCGTCGTGCCGACCATCTTGATGGGGAGATCGTTCAACTGTTCAACCCGGGTCGGGCTCGCGTTGAGATCGACGTCGTATTCAATCGAGCCGATTTTCGACGTGCCGCCGGGCAAAATCAGATTCTGCGAGGCAATCGCGTTGACGACATCCGCGGGCCCCAGCCCTTTGGCCTGCAGCGCCGACGGATCGAGATCGACCTGCACTTGCGGCTGCTTTCCGCCATACGGAAACGGGAGCTGCGCGCCAGGCACCGAGGCGAGCTGCGGGCGGAGGAAGTTCATGCCTAAATCGAGCAGTTGCTGCTCTGCCATCCCGTTGCCATACAACGCGAGCTGGAGCACCGGAACGCTCGAGGCGTTGTACTGCAGGATGAAGGGCGGAATGGTCCCCTGCGGCATCTGGCGCAGCACGGCTTGCGAGACGGCGGTCACCTGCGCGACGGCGAGATCGACCTTCGCGCCCGGCTGCATGAAAATCTTCACGACCGAAATCCCGCGCAGCGACTGCGACTCCACGTGCTCGATGTCGTTGACGGCCGTGGTCAGCGAGCGTTCGAAATTCGAGATGAGGCGGTCCGTCATCTCCTGCGCGGACAAGCCACCGTAGTTCCACACGGCGGCGACGACCGGAATATCGATGTTCGGGAAGATGTCGGTCGGCGTCCGGGAAATCGCCAGCGGACCGAGACCGAAAATCAGCAGGGCTAAAACAACAAACGTATACGGCCGCCGTAAGGCAACCTGGACAATCCACATTGAGGGTCGCTTCCTGACACGATCATAATCTGCGGGCCACAAGATTTTGTGGGGAGGCTGAAACTAGCGCCTGTCATTTGTTGTCACGGCACAGGACGCCCCTCACGACACCGCTCGCGATCTATCTGAAATGAGAGAGGAGGACGCCCGCGATGATGGCCGCGCGCTGTCAGTCAAGGCGCGCTTCATGAAATGGCGCTGGCGCTACGGGCGAATTGGCCGGTGATTCAGATCGCGCGCGAGGAGCAGCTTGAACGTCAGGCGGTCGGACGCGCTCGTCATGCCGACGCCAACGCCGGCTTCAACGTCCAAAAAGCCGCCCGAGCGATCGACGACGGCGAAAAACTGGTGGACCTGATCGCTTGTGGGGAGAAACCCGTGCAGCGGACCAAAATCGTCGTACTCTTCGCCGGCCAGCGCCCACGTGGGATTCAGGTTGTAGGCCACGCGCATGGCTGGCACGAACTCAAGGTTCTTCAGCCCGTCGTATGAGGTGTCGACAATCGGGTTGATGACGATATCGACCGGGTGCAGATGCCAGCCGACGATCGGCCGCACTTCTGACGTGTAGCGCTTCTCATCCCACTGCTGCGCGTTGATGCTGAACTCGAAGTTCGCGCCGTAGAAGAACGTCCGCTCGTCCGCGTGCGGCACCGTGAACAACACGCGCGGCTTGAAGCCATCGAGCCCCCAGCCTCTGTTCTCGTCGTGCGTGTAGAGCGGCAGATAGAGCCCGAGTTCCAACCACTCGGTCACGCCGTACGCCCACTCGGGCACGCCGTTCCACGACTTGTTCGCGACCACCGCTCCTGGAAATCCAGGCGTGTTGATGCCCTTCGGCGTGAAGTTGTTGTGCCACGTCAGATTGAAAATTCCCGGCGCCGCGTGGCTCGCGTCGTACACCTGAATCTCATCGGTCTGCGCGGACGCGATGCCCGGCGCCAGGGCCATGGCCACCAGAACGAACATCCCAAGACGGCTTCGCATAATTTGCATAAAGAGACGATGCGCCTTCACGCCAGAATCAAACATCGCGGGATTCTAATACGAATGCCTGCGTAAAGCGTGAACACTCGTGGCATAGTGAGCGCATGCGCACACTGAGCCTTGCTCTTCTCACCGTTCTTTCACTTGTCACCTTCACCTCGGCCCAAAGCGGTTCCGCCGCCGGGCCGTACAAAGTGCTCAAGACCGCCAAAGTTGGCGGCGACGGCGGCTTCGACTACGTCTTTGCCGACGCCGCCGCACGCAAGCTGTATGTGCCGAGAAACGGCGCCGACGGCCGCGTGACGGTGTTCAATCTCGACACCTTGCAACCCGCGGGTGAAATCACCAAGACCAACGCGCGCGGCGCCGCGGTTGATTCCGGACACGGCTTCAGCAGCAGCCGGCCAATTGCGATGTGGGATTCGAACACGCTCGCGCCGATCAAGACGATCGAGGTACAAGGCGCGCCGGACGGCATCTTCGCCGATCCGTTCAACCATCGCATCTGGGTCTTCAGCCACAGCGCGCCGAACGCAACGGTCATCGACGCGAAAGACGGCTCGATTGTCGGCACGCTCGATCTCGACGGCGCGCCCGAGCAGGCGGCCAGCGACGGCCGCGGACATCTCTACGTGGATCTCGAAGATAAAAATCAGGTCGCCGTCATCGATGCCGCCGCGCTGCGCGTCACGGGGCGGTACGACATCTCAAGCGCCGCAAAGACGCCAGCGGGGCTTGCGCTCGATGCCGAGCATCATGTGCTCTTCGTCGCGTGCCGCAATCCGCAGATGATGGTGATGGTGAACGCGGAGACCGGAGCGATCCTCGCCTCGCTGCCGATCGGCGCAGGCGTGGACGGCGCGGTCTTCAACCCGGCAACGCAGGAAGCCTTCAGCTCGCAAAGCGATGGCACGCTGACCGTCATCAAGGAAAACAGCCCGACCAGCTTCGTCGTCGCGCAAACGGTCCAGACACAGGCGGGCGCGAAAACGCTGACGCTCGACTCCAAAACGCAGCAGGTGTACCTCATCGCGGCCGATTACACCTCCACGCCGCCACCGACGCCCGGCGGACGCGGCGGACGCGCGATGGTTCCAAACTCGTTCGCCGTCCTGGTGGTCGGCAAGTAATCTGGATCTCATCATCTGGTCATTGAGTAATTGAGTGACTCAGATGATTCAGTCAGTTCCGCACACGTCATGCGTCGACGTCACCTCGTGGCGTCGGCGCATTCTTTTTCTTCTAGAGACCTGCGGCGATTCGCATGCTGTACGCTGGCGCCCTCATCCTGAGCCTCGTGTCCATCGCGGCCAGCTTCGTCTGGGGCCGTGCGAAATATGCCAGTCTGGCCGTGGCCTGCGCCATCCTCTTCCCGGTTGTCGCGGCGTCGCCTATCTACCTATCCGTCCACGTCGTACGTGAGTTCCCGCGCCTGCCCGTTCGCGATCGCAAACAGACGAATCTCGGGCTCGCCCTGCGAGACGCCGACGATCATCCACACAGCATCCTCGTCGCTCGCTTCAGCGATATCTGACGGCGACGGCCATGCGCGGCTGGCTGGGTGTGAGTGATAGAAGCCGACAACCTCGAGCGCACGTACGCGGGCGTCGCGTCTGGCGCGGATGTGATCTTCGGGATCGATGAGATAGCGCGACGCCGACTCAGCCAGATTTCTGGCGCGGACGGCTTCGACGATGCGGTCATCCGTGCCGAGGAGGAGCCCACAACATTCCCGGGGTGATGCGCGTGTGGCGTCGTCGATGACGGCGCGCAGGACCGGCCGCGCAATGGTCAACGCGCGGCGAGCGTCCGGTATCAGAACGTCCCCACGCGCTCCGGCACACCGAGCGGCGCGCCGGTCGCGGCACGCACCTGTTCGAGCGTGACGCCTTCCGCAAGCTCCCGCAGCACCAGACCGTCAGCCTTGACGTCGATGACCGCCAGTTCCGTCACGATCGTGTCGACCACGCGGACGCCGGTCAGCGGCAGCGTGCAGCGCTCGACGATTTTGGGCGCGCCATCCTTGGCCGTGTGCGTCATGGCGACGATGATCCGCTTGACGCCGGCGACGAGATCCATCGCCCCGCCCATCCCCTTCACCACCTTGCCGGGAATCATCCAGTTGGCCAGATTGCCTTCGACGTCGACCTGCAAGGCGCCAAGCACCGCGAGATCCATGTGGCCGCCACGCACCATGTCGAACGACTCCGCGCTGTTGAAGTAGGCGCTCCCCGGCAACTCCGTCACGGTTTCCTTGCCGGCGTTGATGAGATCGGCATCGACCTCCTCTTCGGTGGGATACGGCCCGACGCCGAGCATGCCGTTTTCAGAGTGCAACGTGATGTCCACGCCAGCCGGCACGTAGTTGGCCACGAGTGTCGGCACGCCGATGCCAAGGTTGACGTAATCGCCGTCTCTCAGTTCCTGCGCGACACGGCACGCAATGCGTTCCCGGATATTCATAGCGGCCTCAGCGCACCATCCGTTTGGCAATCCGGCGCTCGTAGTGCTCGCCGCGGAAGATCTGCTGGACGAAGATCCCCGGCGTCATAACGTGATCCGGCGAAATGTCGCCAGGCGCCACGAGTTCTTCGACCTCGGCCAGCGTCGTATGCGCGGCGGTTGCCATGATCGGATTGAAATTGCGCGCGGTTTTCCGGTACACGAGGTTGCCGAGACGATCGCCTTTCCACGCGCGCACGAACGCGAAGTCGGCGCGCAGCGCCTTTTCCAGAATATACGGCACGCCGTCGATGACGCGCGTCTCCTTCCCCTCGGCGACAAGCGTGCCGACGCCGGTCGGCGTGAAGAATCCGCCGAGGCCAGCGCCGCCGGCGCGAATCCGCTCGGCAAACGTCCCCTGCGGCACGAGCTCGACCTCCACGGTTCCGGCGAGCATCCGCCGCTGGCACTCCTTGTTCTCACCGATGTAGGAACCAATGACCTTCCGGATCTGGTTGTTGTGCAGGAGCAGGCCGAGACCGAAATCGTCGGTGCCCATGTCGTTGCTCATCACGGTCAGGTTCCTCGTGCCGCGCACGTGCAACGCGCGGATGAGATTCTCCGGAAGGCCGCAAACGCCAAAACCGCCGACGAGAATCGACGCGCCATCAGGGATCAACGCAACGGCAGCCTCCGCCGAGGGCAACACTTTGTTCATCGTCTCGAAATTATATCGGGGTGCGTGTAACGAGTGCGTCACGCCACCGGCTCGCCTCGTCGAAGAGCTGCACGAGCGCGTCACCGCGCGTGAGATCGGCGCGCACGTGTTGCAGCGTGTCAATCAAGGCATCGAGCGCGGGGCCGATTTCATCCGCGTTACTGCTGACGATCTCGCGCCACAACGATGAGGCGCTCGACGCCAGCCGTGTCGTATCGACGAGACCACGCCCGGCAATCGCCAGATTCTCCTCGCCGACGGCGCGGCCGACGACCTGCATGAGCGCGCTGGCGGTCAACTGCGGAAGATGACTGACAAAGGCAAGGAGACGATCGTGCGCGTCGGCATCGATCCGGCGGGGAGACGCGCCGAGCGCTTCGGCAAACGCGAACAACGTCTGCTCCGCCTCGGGATTCGGTGGCTGTGACGGCGTGAAGAGCCAGGGACGGCCAGCGAAGAGATCGACGCGCGCGTAGTCGATCCCGCTCGTCGCCGCGCCACCGAGCGGATGCCCCCCGACAAAGGTCAGATGCGCTGGCATTCGCGCCTCGGCCGCGGCAACGATGTCGCGTTTGGTGCTTCCGGTGTCGGTGACGATTGCCGGATGCCGCACGGAGGCGGCCACCGCGTCGAGCAGTTCGATGTTGCGCTGCACAGGCGCCGCCAGAACGATGAGATCCGCATCGCCAACGCCCGCGATACTCTCCGCCACGCCAGTCACGGCGCCGAGATCCCGCGCGCGATCGAGCACCTCGGGACGATCGACGCCGATGATGGCGGCCTCCGGCCAGAGTCGGCGCGCGGCGAGCGCCATCGAACCGCCGATGAGACCGAGACCGGCAATCGCAATGCGACGAAACACGGCCCTAGCTCCCCCATCCCCGACGCGACGACGATTCAAGGCAGATCGTCCGTCCGAGCGCCGGCGCAATGATGCGGAGTTCCGCCATGAGGCGGTCGAACTGCGCGGGAAACAGCGACTGCGCGCCGTCGCTGAGCGCGTGATCGGGATCGCAGTGGACCTCGATGAGCAGTCCATCCGCGCCCGCCGCCACCGCCGCGCGCGCCATCGGCGCGACCATGTCGCGGCGGCCGGCGCCATGGCTCGGATCGGCCACGACCGGCAGGTGGCTCATCTTCTTCACCACCGGAATCGCGGAGATGTCGAAGGTGTTGCGCGTCGCGGTTTCAAACGTGCGAATCCCGCGCTCGCAGAGGATCACGTTCGTGTTGCCGCCGCTCAGCACGTACTCCGCGGAGAGCAGCCACTCTTCAATCGTCGCGGAGATGCCGCGCTTCAGCAGCACCGGCTTGCGCGATCGTCCAAGCTCCCGGAGCAGCGTGAAGTTCTGCATGTTGCGGGCGCCGACCTGAAAGATGTCGCAGTATTTGTCGATGAGCGGAATCTGGCTGACGTCCATCACCTCGGAGACGAGCGCCATCTGCTCGGCCTTCGCCGCGTCGTGCAGCATCCGGAGTCCGGCTTCACCAAGCCCCTGAAAGCTGTACGGCGAGCTGCGCGGCTTGAACGCGCCGCCACGAAAAATCTTGGCGCCGGCGCGCCGCACGGCCGCGGCGGCCGCGCGCACTTGCGGCTCGGTTTCCGCCGAGCAGGGACCGGCCATGACGACGACCTCGTCGCCGCCGATGCGCACATCGCCCACCGTGACGACCGTGGGTTCCTGCCTGAAGGTCCGGCTCGCCAGCTTGTACGGCTCGGAGATCCGGACGACCTCCTGCACGCCGTCCATGATCTCGATGAGCGCTTTATTTGGTTGCCCCTGTCCGACGACCCCGAGCACGGTGCGCGAGACCCCCGTCGAGCGATGAACATCCATCCCCATCTCGACAAGCCGCGCGACAACGGATTCCACTTGCGGCTCCGTTGCCTTCTCCTGCATGACGACCACCATGACGTCCCTGCCTCGCTTCCTTCCTGACCAATCCTTCCACCCACCCGATGTGTGCGCCGCGCCTTATTCGTGCGCCGCGCCGTCGCTCTCGCCGTGGACAACCCGCCGCTCCAGCCGGCGCGCCTCGTCGATGATCCGCTCGAAGAGCCGCGCGATCGCGTCTGGCCCGAGCGGCCCTTCGCTGGCAATCGCGCGCACGTGCCGCAGCACGTCTTTCTCCCGGCTGGGCTGATAGACCTCGATGCCAAGTTCTTTCTTCAGCTTGCCGATCTCGCAGACGCAGCGCGCCCGTTCGTTCAGCAGCCGCACGAGCACTTCGTCGACCCGATCGATGTCTCGACGTAAATCATCAAGTGTCATGACAGCGCCTCCCGGCGTGGCGCGCACGCCGCGCGCAAAGATGAGACGTACGCCTCCACGCGGGCGATGAGATCGGGGCTCGCACTGTGCTCGGCAATGAGCGCGACGAGCGCGCTCCCGACCACCGCCGCATCCGCGTACGCGGCGACTTCGGCGACATGTTCCGGCCGGGCGATGCCGAAGCCGAGCGCAATCGGCATCGACGTGTGCTGACGAATCCGCTTCACCATCGCTTCAGCGCCTGTCGCCACCTGGTCGCGCGCGCCGGTGACGCCGAGCCGCGAGATGCCGTACAGAAACCCGCGTCCCAGTTCACCCGCCTTCTTGATCCGTTCGTCCGTGGTGGTGGGGCTCAGCAGAAAGATCGTGTCGATGCCGGCATCTGCCAGCACCGCGCGAAACTCGGAGGCTTCCTCGATCGGCAGATCGAGCACGAGCACGCCGTCGACGCCCGCCTTCGCCGCCTTCGCCGCAAAGGTCTCTAGCCCCATCCGCACCAGCGGATTCGCGTAGCTGAAGAGGACGATCGGCGCCTTCACCTCCGCCCGTACCTCTTCCACCAGCGTCAGCACTTTCCGGAGCGTCGTCCCCGAGGCGATGGCGCGCTCGGTCGCGCGTTGAATGACGGCGCCGTCGGCGAGCGGATCGGAAAACGGCACGCCGACTTCGAGCACGTCGGCGCCGGCGCGATCGAGCGCGCGGAGAATGTCGGCCGATCGCGGCAGATCCGGATCGCCGGCCGTCGTGTAGGTGATGAGTCCCGCGCGGCGCTCACGTGCCAGCCGCGCAAATGTGTCAGCGAGCCGAGACATATTTCTCCATCGTGTGAACGTCCTTGTCGCCACGGCCCGAGAGGTTCACGAGCACGAGGCCGTCCGGACCAACCTGTTGCGCCACCCGTTTCGCATACGCGACGGCGTGCGCCGATTCGAGCGCCGGCAGAATCCCTTCGAGGCGCGCCAGCGTCTTGAACCCGTCAATCGCATCCTCGTCGGTGATGTAGCCGTACTCGGCGCGTCCAAGATCGCGCAACCACGCGTGCTCCGGCCCCACCGCGGCGTAGTCGAGCCCCGCCGACACCGAATGCGTCAACTCGATGTTCCCGTCCTCGTCTTGCAAGATGTAGGTGCGCGTCCCTTGCAAGACGCCCATGCTGCCGCCGGCAAATCTCGCCGCGTGACGGCCGCGCACGATGCCGTCGCCGCCCGCTTCAACCCCCACGAGCCGGACCGAGCCGTCGCCCACGAAACCGTCGAAGATCCCCATGGCGTTGCTGCCGCCACCAACGCACGCCACCACCGCATCAGGCAACCGCCCCGTCTGGTCGAGCATCTGCGCGCGCGCCTCGCGGCCGATCACCGACTGGAATTCGCGCACCATCAACGGATACGGATGCGGACCGAGCGCGGAGCCGAGCAGGTAGTAGGTGTCGCTGACGTTTGTCACCCAGTCGCGCATCGCCTCGTTGATGGCATCCTTCAGCGTCCGGCTCCCCCCTTCGACGCGAATCACTTCCGCGCCAAGAAGCCGCATCCGGATGACGTTCAGCGCCTGACGCTCCATGTCGTCAGCGCCCATGTACACGTGACAGTCGAGCCCCAGGAGCGCCGCCGCCGTCGCCGACGCGACGCCGTGCTGCCCCGCGCCAGTTTCCGCGACGATGCGCCGTTTACCCATGCGGACGGCAAGCAACGCCTGACCGAGCGCGTTGTTGATCTTGTGCGCGCCGGTGTGCGTCAGATCCTCGCGCTTTAAAAAGATGCGCGCGCCGCCATACGCGGCGGCCAGCCGTCGCGCTTCGTACAGCGGCGTCGGACGGCCGACGTAGTGCACGAACAGACGCTGCAACTCGGCCTGAAACGCCGCATCGTCGCGCGCGGCGAAGTAGGCGCGTTCGAGCTCTTCGACCGGCTCGACGAGCGTTTCAGGGACGTAGCGTCCTCCGTAGGAACCAAAGTACCCGCGCGCATCGGGATCGCGGTGGAGTGGTGGCTGAGCCATCAGGGCAGCGCCTCGAAAAGAGCGGTCATCCGCTCGTGATTCTTGATCCCGGGCGTATCTTCCACGCCCGACGACACATCAATACCAAATGGCGCGACCGCGCCAATCGCGGCGGCGATACGTTCCGGGCGCAGTCCCCCCGCGAGCAAAATCGGCCGCTCACGCGCGAGCGCGCTGGCGCGCGTCCAATCGGCGACAACGCCGGTGCCGCCACGCTTCACCGGATCGTGCGCGTCAACGAGCAACAGCACCTGCGCCGGCCAGTCGGTCGCGGTCCGATCGGTGATCGTCGCGATTGCTTTCACGACCGGTCGCGCGATCGACTGCGCGTAATCGGGATCTTCGTCGCCGTGCAACTGCACCGCGCCAAGACCGACGAGTGAGGCGACATCGTTCACATACGACGCGGGCTGATTGACGAACACGCCAACCGGCGTCACAAAGGGCGGCAGTATTCGAGCCATCTGGCGCGCGCGATAGGGATCGACAAAGCGCGGACTCTTTGGCCAGAACACAAACCCAATCGCCGACGCGCCGCACCGCACCGCCGCCACGACATCCTCGGCGCGCGTCAGGCCGCAGATTTTCACGAACATGCGCGCGCCTCCGCGACGTCGCCGCTGCCACGTCCGCCACGATGAATCAGATCAGCCAGCGCCGCGCCCGGATCGTCGGCC
>JAISPN010000148.1 GCA_031274845.1 Acidobacteriaceae bacterium | reverse complement strand
GTTCGCGCCGCTCCGGCGCGGCGACCCGAGCCCGATCGGAGGCACGGTGTCGTACCGCTTCGACGCCGATCTCGTCACTTTTGAACAGAGCACCATCGCCACCGAGCACACGAACGTGGTGTTTACCGGCACGACTGCGTGGGGCCACGACTCGGCGCTCCGCTTTCACGTCGTCAGCGGCGACTGGCAGGAGAGCGACGAAGTCCTCGCCGGCATCATCACCGATTTCGGCAAGCACACCGGCCCGGTGCCCTTTGGTGGCCGCGGCGAGTTTGACGGCGGCATGACCGGACCGTTTAACGGGAGCGGTCCGCGCGTCGAGGGGCTGTTTAGCGGCGAGGACATGCGCGCCTGGGACACGCTCTGGGGCGATGGCTCCGCGCACATCGTTGTCGAGGACAGCTACGTCACGGTGAGCGATGCCGTCGTGCGATCCGGCGACTCGGAGATGCGCGTGGAAGGGCGGTTCTCGCTCGGCTATCCGCGAGACGACAACGGCGAGGAACTCGATGCGCGATTCCGAATCACCAAGCGCGATCTCGCGGGACTGCGCCATGCGTTCAAGCTGGATGTCTGGCCGGTATCCGGGGCATTCACCGGCGAGTTTCATCTGACCGGCGCGTACGAGCATCCGTTTGGCTTCGGCGCGATGACGATCGACGACGCGGTGGCGTACGGCGAACCGATCCAGCGCGGCACGGCCTCGCTGCTCTTTGACGGGAACGGCGTGCGTCTTGACGGCATCACGATGAACAAGGCGACCGGCACGGTGACCGGCGCCGCGTATGTCGGGTGGGATGGCCGTTATTCGTTCGACGTCGAAGGGCAGCACATTCCGGTGGAGCGCATTGCCGCGTTCGAGATGCCGCAGGCGACGCCGTCGGGACTGGTCGAGTTCACCGCCGCGGGGAGCAGCACCTTTGACGATCCGCGGTACGACGTGAAGTTCCGTGTGAACGAGCTCTCTATTGACGAGGAGCCGGTGGGCCTTGTGACCGGCACGCTGGCGCTGCGCGGGACCGAGCTGAACGGAGAAGCGGAAATCTCCTCGCCGCGTCTCGCGGTCACGGGGACCGGCCGCATCAGTCTCGGCGCGGAGTGGACCGGCGATCTGCTGTTCCGGTTTCACGACAGCTCGCTCGATCCCTACGTGCACCTCTTCGCGCCGAAACTGGCGCCGTACACCACGGCGGTGGCGAACGGATCGATCCGCGTCTCCGGCGCGCTTGGCGATATCGATCGGATGGTCGTGGACGCGACGGTCGACAAGGTCGACATGACGCTGTTCGACTACGCCATCCACAATGCGCAGCCGATCCGCCTGACGCTCGATCAGCATCTCCTGCGCGTGCAGGATCTGCAGCTCGTTGGCGATGACACGCAGCTAGGCGTGAGCGGCACCATCGATCTGCACGATGAGCGCATCGCGCTTCGCGCCAACGGGAACGCCAACCTGGGCATCCTGCAAGGATTTTTCCGTGACGTGCGCGGTTCCGGCCGCGCCGTGCTTGCGGCGGCCATCGACGGACCGTTGTACGAACCGGTCTTTTCCGGCAGCGCGACGATCGACCGTGGGCGCGTGCGTCATTTCTCGCTGCCCAACGCGCTCGACGACATCAACGGCACCATCTACTTCGACTCGCGTGGCGTGCGGCTCGACGATGTGAGCGCGTCGCTGGGCGGGGGGCGTGTGCAGTTCGGCGGACGGATCGGGTTGGATGGCTACCTGCCGGGCGATCTGAACATCACCGTGCGCGGCAACAGCATGCGCCTGCGCTACCCGGAGAATATCCGCTCGATGGTCGATGCCGACCTTGCGATTCACGGCAACGTGAAGACGCCGACGTTGGCCGGCACCGTCACGGTGCGCGACGCCGCGTGGACCGAGCGGATCGATCCGAGCGGCGGGCTGCTCGACTTTGGCGGCCGTGCCAGAGAGGAGACCGCGCCGGATGCGGCCGCGCCGCCGCTCCTGCTCCGGTTCGACATCGAGGTGCTCGTGCCGTCAACGTTGCGCATCGAGAACAATCTGGCGCGGCTCGTGGCCAGCGCCGATCTGCAACTGCGCGGGACGTACGAGCATCCGTTGCTCTTTGGCCGCGCGCAGGTCGATCGCGGTGATGTGACCTTTGAAGGGCGCCGCTATATCGTCACGCGCGGCAATATCGATTTCACGAACCCGACGCGCATCGAGCCGTTTTTCGACGTCGAGGCGGAAACACGCGTGCGCGTGCCGAACCAGACGTACCTGGTGACCGTCCGCGCCGTCGGGACGGCGGAGCATCTTCAGCCGGAACTCAGTTCCGATCCGCCGCTGCCGTCCGCCGACGTGATGGCGTTGCTCTTCAGCGATACCCGTCCCGACAACAACGGAGTCAATGACGCGGAGATTCGCGCGATGCAGTCGCAGAATCGCGACGAACTCGATCGCGATATCCTGCGCACCCGCGCGACACAACTGCTGGCGAGCCCGGTCTCCTCGGAAGTCGGGCGCATCGTCGAGCAGACCTTTGGCGTCGACAGCTTCCAGCTCACGCCTTCGTTCATCGATCCGTACAGTCAATCCACCACCCGGTTCAATCCCTCGGCGCGCGTGACGATTGGCAAGCGCATTTCGGATCGCGCCTATCTCACGTTTTCGCGCAGCTTGAACAGCTCGAGCAACGATCAGATTCTGATGTTCGAGTACGACGAGAGCGACCGCTTCTCCTGGGTCTTCTCGCGCAATGACGATTCGACCTACTCGATTGAAGTCCGTGTGAGGCACGCCTTCTGATGCGGGTGTGGGGACTGGTCTGGGTGCGAGTCGTCATGCTGGCGGCGGTCCTGTGCCTTGGGACGGCGGGGCGCGCGGCGGCCGACGTCAGCGACTTCCTGAATCAACCCGTCACGGCCGTGTCGATTGAGGTCGATGGCGAGCGGTCGGCCGAGAGCCGTCTTGTCTTGCTCCTCGAAGTCCGCGCCGGCGAGACGTTGACGCTGAATGCGGTACGCGAATCGATCGGCCACCTCTTCGCGCTCGGCATGTTCTCTGATGTGCGGGTCGATGCGGTCGCCGAGTCCGGCGGCGTGGCGGTCACCTTCAGGCTGACCAGCACCAGACAGGTGACGGGGTTCACGATTGACGGGGGGGCGCCAGGCATCGATCGCGGACGGCTGCGTCAGGCGATCGGCGAACAGTTTGGCGATCGTCCACGGCTGGTGCGCGTGCCCGACATCGCGCGGTTTCTCGAAAACGAAATGCAGCAGGTGGGCTATCTGCACGCGAAGGTGACGTCGAGCGGTGAGCCGGATACCACGAACGGCGTGACGCTGGTGCTGCACCTTGAGCCTGGCACGCGTACCACGATTGGGCAGATCGCCATTCAGGGAGAGACGGGGCTCTCTGAGGCCGATCTCCGCCGGCGTCTCGATGTCGCCACGGGCGATCCCTTCGAGCGCACGCGTCTTGATAGCCGCATCGATCGCTATCTCGCGGATCGGCGGCGCGCCGGATTCTACGAAGTGCGCATGGCGCTCGCCGTGCAGCTCGCCGACGAGGACCATATTGCGCATCTGACGTTGACGGCGAATCAAGGGCCGCACGTGCGCGTCGTCTTCACAGGCGATCCGTTGCCCGCCAACCGGCGCGACGATCTGGTGCCGGTGGCGCGGGAAGGCGCGGTCGACGAAGACCTGCTCGAGGATTCGCGGAACCACATCGAGGACTACCTGCGGTCGCTGGGGTACAAGGATGCGCAAGCGCCGTTCACGCGCGAGGAGCACGACGGGGAGTTGTCGCTCGTTTTCGACGTTCGGCGTGGTCCGCAGTACCGCGTCTCGGAGGTTGCGCTGAGCGGTGCGACCAGCCTGCCTGACAGCACCTGGCAGACGCGTCTGCGCGTCCGGTCGGGGCAACCGTTTTCGCAGACGGCGCTCAATGGGGATCTCGCGATCATCGAGGACACGTATCGCCGTGAAGGGTTTGCCGATGTGACCGTGGCTGCCGTCACGACGAACACGCCGGGCGCGTCCAGCGCCGGTGACGTCGGCG
>JAISPN010000100.1 GCA_031274845.1 Acidobacteriaceae bacterium | reverse complement strand
CTTCAACGCGCAACAGTTGCCGTCCCGCTACGCGCTCACGATGACCGCCAACGTGCAGCTCAAGGACACGCACGAAAACAAAGTGCTGTGGGAAAACCCGGCGCTGCTGTTCCGGCAGGAGTACGACGCGCAGAGCAGTCAGACCGTGGTCGATGTCTCGGCCTTCTTCGCGCAGGATCAGAACGCGCTCGACCGCATCACGACCGAGTTTGCGCGGACGATCGTCAGCGCCATTCTGGAGGCGTTCTGACCGCGACGCCCGCACAGGTCCGTCGCCAGATTGCCTCGGGCGAGACGGCGCCGATTTATCTGCTCCTCGGCGAAGACGAAGTCGAGAAGTCGGGGCTCGCGCACGAGTTCGAGGAGCTCATCGAGGAGGGCCTGCGCGCCTTCAACGTCGAGCGCGTACACGCCGGAGACATCACGTCTGGCGATCGGCTGGTCAATGCCGTCGGCGGGCTCATCGACGCGGCGCGGACGCTCCCGATGATGGCGCCACGCCGTCTCGTCATCGTGCTGCAGGCCGAAGGGCTGCTCGTCCCCAAACGCGAAAGCGAGGCGGCCACCCGCGCGCTCGACGAGCTTGAAACGCTGTTCAAGCAGCCAGAGACGCTGACCACGCTCGTACTGGTGGCGACGAGCCTCGATCGCCGCAGCCGGATGTTCAAGCTGCTGGCAAAACAGGCGACGGTCGTGGAATGCGGCGTCGTTGAAGATCAGGCGGACGCCGAACGCTGGATTCGGAATCGCGTCGCGGCGGCTGGCGTCCAGATCGATCCGGCGGGCGCGCGATTGCTCGCCGAGCGGGCCGGGACCGACGTCAAGCGGCTGCGTAATGACGTCGATCGGTTGCTGCTGTATGCGCTCGGTCAGAAGAGCATTTCGCTGGCGGATGCGCGCGAAATTGCGGGGCCGGCGTCGCTGCAGGACGAGTGGGCGATGACCAATGCGATCGAGTCGGGCGATGGCGCGACGGCGCTCCGTCAACTGGCGCTGATGCTTGAGTCTGGCGCTGCGCCGGAGAAGGTGCTCGGGCAGCTCGGGTGGCTGGTGCGGACGAAATTTCCCATGCAGGCGCCGCGTCAGGTCCGGCCAGCCGTCGACGCGTTGTTCCGCACGGATCTCGACCTGAAACGGTCGGCCGGAGATCCGCGCGTGTTGCTCGAACGGCTGGTGGTGGAACTAACGGGAGGGCGCCGGGGCCGGTAATCAGGCCGCTTGTGATTTCGCGGCGAGACGTCCCTGAATCCGCGACTTGTAACGGCCAGCCGCGTTGCGATGGATGATCCCCTTGGTCGCCATCTTGTCGATGAGCGACACCGTCTGGCGAAGCGCGGCTTTGGCCGCCGTCAGATCGTTGGCGTCGATAGCCGTGCGAATGCTCTTGAGCGCGCCGCGCAGGCGGGAGCGGAGCTGACGATTGTGCTCGCGATTCTTGAGACTCTGCCGATGCGCCTTCAGCGCGGATGCGTGCGATGCCACGTAAGTAACTACCTCCGGAACCTCTAGGAACCTGTAATAGTATCACACGCCATGTCGATCTCCGTGCAGCGTCTCCGCCGCAGCTATGGCAGTTTCACTGCGGTACACGATCTGTCGTTTGAAGTCGCCGCTGGCGAAATCGTCGGCCTGATCGGCCCCAATGGGGCAGGCAAAACCACCACGCTCAGAACCCTGGCCGGCATCCTGACACCCTCCGCGGGACGCGTCGTCATTGGCGGCTACGACATGGTCGAGGCGCCGCTCGACGCCAAACGGCGTCTGGCCTTCATGCCCGACGAACCGCACCTCTTCGAGTACCTGACGGTCGAGGAGCACCTGCGTCTCATCGCGCGGCTCTACACCGTGCCCGATTTCGAGACGCGGGCGCGGGCGCTCATCGAGGAGCTTGAGCTTGGCGGCAAGGAGCAGTCGTTGCCGGGCGAACTGTCGCGCGGCATGCGGCAGAAGGTGGTGATTGCCTGTGGCCTCGTGCGCGACGCCTCGGTGCTGCTCTTCGACGAACCGTTGACCGGCCTCGATCCGGTCGGCATTCTGCGGATGCGCGACACGATCGTGCGCCGCGCCAAAGCGGGCGCCGCGATCGTGCTGTCGTCGCACCTGCTGCACCTGGTCGAAGAGGTCTGCACGCGCGTCATCATCATGGACCATGGCCGCAAGGTCGCGGACGATACCGTGGAAGCCCTGGCGTCACGCGCCGACCTTGCGCCCGCTGGATCGAATCTCGAACAGATCTTCATGCACGTCACCGGACGTGCCTCGAACCCGCCGGACGCCTAGCGATGCTTCGCGCGACGTTCTACATCATGGCGTGCAGCGCGAAAAACCGCGCCCGGCGGCAGCTGGCGCGTCTGCGCGAGCCGCGCTATCTCGTCGGCGCACTCGCCGGTATCGCCTTTTTCTACTACACGATTTTCGGCCGTCAGCGGTTGATCCGCGCCGCTGCCGCGGAGAATCCGAATCGCCGTTCGTTCACAGATCGATTTCCTGTTGTGGCCTTGGTGACGACCAATCCGGCGGTGAGCGGGGTTGCTCTGCTCGGCATGGCGGCCGTGAGCTGGCTGCTGCCGATGAGCAGCAGCCTCCTCAACTTCAGCCGCGTCGAGACAGAGATGTTGTTTCCCGCGCCGGTCATGCGCCGCCAGTTGCTGGTGTACCGGCTATTGCGGTCGCAACTGGCGGTGCTCATCGGTACCTGGCTCTTTGCGTTGATCTACCCCATCACATCGGTGGAGGCGCGCGTTCGCAGCCTGTTTGCGGTCTGGCTGTTGCTGTTGTCGTCCGATGTCTACGTTGCGGGCGTGACGCTGTGGCAGACAGAGGCACGAGTGCGCCCGCGTTCGATCGCGGTCCGTCTCGCGAAGGGGATTCCGCTCGGGCTGTTCATTGGCGGTCTGGCCGCGTTGGTGTTCGCCGTGTTGACACGCGCGGCCGAGGCGCCGATCGCGAACGCGGCAGATGCGCTGGCTGTCATTGCGCACGCCTCGCAGCGAAGATTCATCGGTCTCGTGTTGATGCCGTTCGTCGCGCTCGTGCGGCCGATGTTTGCCGAGTCGTGGCGCGAGTTTGCCGTGGCGGCATCCGGGGCGTTGGTGGTTTATGTGGCGCTTGTCTGCTGGGTGTTGCTTGCCGAGCAGGCGGTCGACAGCGTCACCGAAGGCACCGTCGAGCGTCTGGCCCAGCCGAAGACGGCGAGCCCCGCGCGCTACCGTGCTCGTCCGATGCGATGGGTCTTGTCCACGACGGGACGCGCGGAAACGGCGTTTGTCTGGAAGAACGTTCTGCAGACGCTGCGTGTAGTTGATTGGCGTGCGTGGCTTCCATGGCTGGCGCCGCTTGCGACGGTCACGCTGGTGGTGACATTGATTCCACGCATACGTGGTCTCGCGCAAGCCGCGTCCATCGTTGCCACGTTCTTCACGGCGTTTCTGGCCGTGATGGGGCCGCAGATCTTGCGCGACGATTTGCGCCGGGATCTGTTACACCTCGACGTGTTGAAGACATGGCCTGTGCGTGCCGCGGCCATCATCCGCGGCGAGATCCTCTGGCCCGCCTGCATGGTGACGCTGCTGACGTGGGGGAGTGGAACGCTTGCGCTGGTCCTGAGCGCCGAATCATTTCCCGGCACGGACGCCCATGTGCGTATTGCCGTGGGTCTCTCCGGATTGATCCTCGTGCCGGGCATCATTCTGGCGCAATTTACGGTGCAGAATGCGGCGGCGCTGCTGTTGCCAGCGTGGGTGCTTGAAGCGACCGACCGCCGCCGCAGCCTCGATGCGATCGGCCAGCGCCTGATCATGTTGGTGGGGACGCCGCTGGTGGCGATCGTCTCGCTGCTGCCAACGGGGATCATCGGCGGCGTGTGCTGGGTGCTCTTTCACCAGTGGCTCGGACCGTGGGTGCTGATTCCCGCCGCCGTGATCGGCCTGATCCTGATGTGTGTTGAGGTACTCACCGCGACGGAACTGCTCGGCCCCGCCTTCGACCGCCTCGACATCACCAGCATCGAACGGGCGGAGTAGCGCGGCGCGGGATGGCGGTTGGCGTGGCGATCGCTCTCGACGGTATCTACGCGATTAGCGCGCGCACGACATCGGGTGCCGCCGCCAGCAGCTCGTCGATCTTCTCGGGCAGTTTGCCGCCGGCTTCCGCGAAATCCGGACGTCCGCCACCGCCGCCGCCCACGATCGGCGCGAGCGCTTTCACGATCTCGCCAGCCTTCACCTTCGCGATCGTATCGGGCGTGACGGAGACGACGATTTGCACCTTGCCGTCGTTGTCGGCGGCGAGCACCACGACGCCGCTCTTGATCGTGGCCTTGATGGAATCGGCCACCTCGCGCAGCGCGTTCTTGTCGAGGCCGGAGAGGCGCCGGCGCGCCAGCGTCACGCCGGCAATATCGATTGTGTCGTCGCTCGCGCTCGACGCGCCACCGCCGCTTGTCGCAAGCTTTGTTTTGATTTGCGTCACCTCGCGCGCGAGGCGTTTGGTGTCCGCCTGCATCCGCTCGATTGTGTCGAGTGCCGACTCGTCGTTCGCGTGGAGCGCCGCGAGCATCGCGCGGAGCGTCTTCCGCTGATGCTGCACCGTGTCGAGCGCTCCCAGGCCGGTGACCGCTTCGATACGGCGGACGCCGGCGGCAACGCCGCTCTCCGATGTCACCAGGAAGGCGCCGATGTCGCCGGTGGCGGCGACGTGCGTGCCGCCGCAGAGTGCGAGACTGAAGTCAGGGATGCTGACGACGCGAACCGTGTCGCCGTATTTTTCGCCGAAGAGCGCCATGGCGCCGGCGGCGATGGCGTCCTCTGTCGAGCGCACCGTCGTCGTCACCGGCGTATTGCGGACGATCTGCCCTGTGACGATCTGCTCGATGCGGGCGATCTCCTGCTCGGTGATCGGTTGAAAGTGCACGAAGTCGAAGCGCAAGCGATCCGGCGAGACCAGCGATCCGGCCTGTTTCACGTGCGGCCCCAACACGGTTCGCAGCGCGGCGTGGAGCAGGTGCGTGGCCGTGTGATTCCGGCGCGTGGCGTTTCGCGTTTCGTCGTCAACACGCGCGGAGACGATGTCGCGGACGTGGAACGCGCCCTGCTGGACAACGATCCGCGCGGCGCGCGGAAGACCGGCACGCACGCGGACCACGCCGGTGACGGACGCGTTTGCGCCAGACGCTTCGTTCACGATCTCGCCGGTGTCTGAGACCTGACCGCCCGATTCGAGATAGAACGGCGTGTGCGCGAGCAGCGCGAAGCCGTCTTGTCCTTCGGTCAGCGCATCGACCGGTTGCCGCTCGGCGTCGAACAACGCCAGCACCGGCACGCCGTTGATGTGCGTGCTCGTGTATCCTTCGAAGCGATCGCCGGCCGCCTTGAGCGGCGCTTCGTCGGCGATGACGAATTCTTCGCGGTCGCGCGATCCGCCAAACGCGCTCTGGGCGCGCGCCTTGCCGCGCTGTTCCGCCATCGCGCGATTAAAGCCCTCCTTGTCGACCGAGACGCCACGTGTCGCGGCCGTGTCTTCGATGAAGTCGTACGGCACGCCGAAGGTGTCGTAGAGACGGAAGGCGATGTCGCCGGCCACCGTTTTGGTGCCCGCGTCGAGGGCTTTCCCGATTTCGGCTTCAAGTCTGGGCAGACCATCGGTGAGCACGGCGTCGAACCGGTGTTCCTCGGCGACGATCGTTTTCTCGATCATCTCGCGGTTGGTGCGAAGCTCTGGATAGGCGTCGCCCATCTCGCGACCGAGGACGGCGACGAGCTGGTGCAGAAACGGTTCGTTCAGGCCGAGATGTTTCCCGTGACGCATGGCGCGGCGCATGATCTTGCGCAGCACGTATCCGCGCCACTCGTTGGACGGAATCACGCCGTCGGCGATGAGAAACGTCGTCGCGCGCGCGTGGTCGGCGACGACGCGCATCGAGGTGTCGGCGGCCGGGTGCGCGCCGTACCGGTGTCCCGACATCTCGCCGATGCGGGTGAGCAGCGGCATGAAGACGTCGGTGTCGTAGTTGGAATCCTTCTGCTGGAGCACCGCGGTGATCCGTTCGAGCCCCATGCCGGTATCGATGGAGGGCGCGGGGAGCGGCGTCAGCGTGCCGTTGGCGCTCCGTTCGAATTCCATGAACACGTTGTTCCAGATTTCGATTTCCGGGTCGGCGCCGGTGCCGCGGACGTAATAGATTTCCGAGCAGCGGCCGCACGGCCCCGTGTCGCCCATCTGCCAGAAGTTGTCCTCGGCGCCGAGTTCGAGAATGCGATCCGCCGGGACGAGCGTGCGCCAGATGTCGTACGCCTCGGTGTCGCGCGGGATGCCGTGTTCGCCTTTGAAGATCGAGACGACGAGCCGATCTTTCGGCATCTTCCAGACGTCGGTGAGGAGCGTCCAGGCGAACTGGATCGCCTCTTTCTTGAAGTAGTCGCCAAACGAGAAGTTGCCGAGCATCTCGAAGAACGTGTGGTGCCGGTAGGACGGGCCGACGTTATCGAGGTCGTTGTGCTTGCCGCTGACGCGCATCACTTTTTGCGACGTCGTGGCGCGCGTGTAGTCGCGCTTCTCACGTCCAAGGAAGAGATCCTTGAACTGGTTCATGCCGGCGTTGGTGAAGAGCAGCGTCGGATCGTCGCCCGGGACGAGCGACGCGCTCTGGACGACACGGTGTCCCTGTTGCTCGAAGTACTTCAGAAACGATCGACGAATCTCGTTGGAGGTCATGTGTGCGCCGCGGCGAATTCTTCGTAGGTGCCCTTGAAATCTTCAATGCGTCCGTGTTCGAAGTGCCAGACGCGGGTGCCGACTTCTTCCATTAAGTCCTCGTCGTGGGTGACGAGAAACACCGTTCCTTCGAATTTTTGCAGCGCGATGTTCAGCGCGTTAATCGATTCGAGGTCGAGGTGGTTCGTCGGTTCGTCGAGGACGATGACGTTGGGTTTCTGGAGCATGATGCGGCAGAAGAGCAGCCGCGCCGTTTCGCCACCCGACAGCGCTTCGGTCGGCTTGAACCCTTCTTCGCCGCTGAACAGCATCTGTCCGAGGAGGCCGTGAATATCCTGACGCGACGCATCCGGATCGAAGCGGTGCAGCCATTCGACCGCCGTCATGCCTTTCTCGATGACGCCAGTGTGATCCTGCGGGAAGTAGCCGATCGAGATTTCGTGTCCCCAACGGATGTGGCCGGCGTCGAGATCACCCTTGGCGGCTGAGAGATCGGGCGCATCGGAGAGGAGCGCCTTCAGCAGCGTCGTTTTGCCGGTGCCGTTTCTGCCGGCGATGACGATCTTCTCGCCGCGATTGACGACCGCATCGAATGACGAGACCACGCGATGACTGCCGAACGCCTTCGAGACGCCTTCGCACTCCATGGCGAGTTTGCCCGACGGCCGCTTCATCTGGAAGCGGATGTACGGACGCTGAATGTTCGATCGCGCCAGGTCGGTCGTCTGCAGCCGTTCCACTTCTTTCCGGCGTGATGTCGTCTGCGCGGCGCGGGTGCCGGCGCCGAAGCGGGCGATGAAGTCGTTCAGTTGCGCGATCTTCTTCTCGCGCTGTTCGTTCTCGGCTTCGACGCGCGTGCGAATCTGCGTCTTGGCCAGCACCATGTCGTCGTAGCCACCCGTGTAGGTGATGATCGTCTGGTAGTCGATGTCGGCGATGTGCGTGCAGACCGCGTTCAGGAAGTGGCGGTCGTGCGAGATGACGATGAGCACGCCGTCGTAGCGGACGAGAAACTCGCGCAGCCAGTGGATCGATTCGAGGTCGAGGTGGTTCGTCGGTTCGTCGAGGAGCAACGCTTCGGGATGTCCGAAGAGCGCCTGCGCGAGCAGGATGCGAACCTTCTGGCCGCCTTGGAGCTCGCTCATCTTGCGCTCGTGCAGTTCGTTGGGAATGTCGAGCCCTTGCAGGAGGATGGCCGCGTCGCTCTCGGCGCTGTAGCCGTCCTCTTCGCCCACGATTCCCTCAAGCTCGCCGAGACGCATGCCGTCCTCGTCGGTGAGGTCGGCGCCTTTGTCGTACAGCTTCTCGCGCTCGTTGAGCGCGGCCCAGAGCCGCGCGTTGCCCATCACCACGGTGTCGATGACGCGGTATTCGTCGAACGCAAACTGATCCTGACGCAGCACGCCAAGCTTGTCGGGACGGACGACGGTCCCGCGCTGCGGCGGAAGTTCGCCCGTCAGCAGCTTCATGAACGTCGATTTGCCGGCGCCGTTCGGGCCGGTCAGGCCGTAGCGGCGGTCTTTGGAAAAGGTGGTGGAGACGTCCTCGAAGAGCACCTTCGAGCCGTAGCGCATGGAGACACTGGAAACGCTAATCATTGGGTCATTCGTGCCGGATTTTCAGTTTCGGCCGGACTCTCGGGCCGAAGTGTTGAGGAATGCCCAATTGTATCAGGGAGTGGCGCGGTCCCTTCTTGCCTTGAGCAGTCGTAACGCCTGCTCCGAGGGAAACCCCTGCGCGACGAGATAGCGGTACAACCGGCCGAACTCGCGTTCACTGGCGATTGTCTGTCCCGGCCGCAGCCGCTTGTTGAGCGCCGCTTCCATCAACCGATCGTCGTCGACCTCCTCGAACACCGTGTCGATCGCCTGACGCGCGATGTCACTCGGGATGCCGGCTCGCTCGATTTCGAGGCGTACGCGCAGTCTGCCGCGCCGCCGGAGGCCGGTTTGCGTGCGCGCAATCGCTTCCGCCACGCGGACATCGTCGAGCGCGCGTTCGTCGGTGAGGCGAGCGATCGTGGCGGCGATCTCCTCGTCCTCGTATCCGCGACGCTTGAGGCGATCCTGAAGCTGACGTGTGGAGAGTTCGCGGCGGGCGAGGAGCGTGAGCCCCGTCACGTACGCGGAACCGGGTCCAGCGCCGTCGGCATTCGGCCGTGGTGGTCTGGACCCGGTATTTGAAGCGGAGCGCGGCCGTTGACGTGGCATCACCATGTGAGGCTCGTGAAAGCCGCGCGTTACTTGGCGACGGATTCGTGATGTCTACCGGGGCGACGGATCGCCCGGCGAGACATACGTCAGCCAGCCGTGGGTATCTGGCCGTGTGCCGTTCACCACCTCGAAGAACGTCCGCTGCAGCGCGGCCGTCACCGGGCCGCGGCGTCCGGCGCCGATCGTGATTTTGTCGATGGAGCGGATCGGCGTCACTTCGGCGGCCGTGCCGGCGAAAAACGCCTCGTCCGCGACGTAGAGCGCTTCGCGCGGGATGTTGGTTTCAGCCACCGTGTAGCCGAGTTCGCGCGCGAGCGTGATGATGGTGTCGCGGGTGATGCCGGCGAGCACCGACGTCGCGAGCGGCGGCGTGAGAATCTCGTTGCCACGCACGATGAAGATGTTCTGGCCGCTCCCTTCGCTGACGTTGCCGTAGACGTCGAGCGCGATCCCTTCGGCGTAGCCGTCGAGCAGCGCTTCCATCTTGATGAGCTGCGAGTTGGCGTAGTTCGCGGTCGCCTTGGCCATCGCCGGCAGCGTGTTCGGCGCCATGCGCGACCAGGTTGAGACCTTCACGTCGACGCCCTGTTCGAGCGCTTCCTCGCCGAGATACGCGCCCCATTCCCAGACCATGATGGCGGCATCGACAGGATTCCCCAGCGGGTTCACGCCGAGCGTTTCGTAGCCGCGATAGATGATCGGCCGGATGTAGCACGCCTTCATGCCGTTGGCGCGGATGGTGTCGAGCACGGCGGCCCGCCAGCCAGCGAGATCGAGGTTGTATGTCATCCGGTAGATCTTGGCGGAGTTCACGAGCCGGACGAGGTGCTCGTCGAGACGGAAGCAGGCCGAGCCGTTCGGCGTGGCGTAGCAGCGCGCGCCTTCGAACACACCGCTTCCGTAGTGGACGACGTGGGAGGCGATGTGGATATTCGCATCCTTCCAGTCGACCAACGTTCCGTTCATCCAGATTTTTCCCGTGCCCGCAAACGACATAGCGACTCCTCTTGGTAGAGGATTTTAATCCGGGAACGGCGATTCGCGGCTGTTTAGCGGTTGTTCAGTGGATCTGTGGCGGCTATTGAGCCGCGCTGAGGGGCTTACTGCGACTCGCCGCAGAAGGGGCACCGGGCGGAGCGGGCGTGCAACGGTTTGCGGCAGTGCCAGCAGAATCGCGGTGTCTGCGTGGCTTCGCGCGCCTTCAGCCGGACCTGCACGTCGTCGACGTCATCGGCGGCGCTCTCGGCGCGGCCCGAGGACGAGCGGATCGGACGCCGCGCCGGCGCGGACCGCGCGGCCAGCAGATCGTCGAGGATGTCGCTCGCCTTCTGGTAGCGCGCCGTGATCTCCGGCGCCATCGCCTTCATCACGACGTCGTCGACCGCGCGGGGGACGCGAGGATTACGCAGCCGTGTCGAGACGAGGAACTCGCCGCGGAGGAGGCGATCGAGATCGGCAGGCGAGGGGGTGTCGTACGGGAGATCGCCCGTGAGCATTTGAAACAGGCTGACGCCGAGCGAGTAGAGGTCGCTGGCAAACACCGCCTTGCCGGCAAACTGTTCCGGCGCCATGTACGGCGGGCTGCCGATAACGGTGGTGCCGTGCGCGGCGACTTCGAGCAGACGCGAGGTGCCGAAGTCGGCCACCTTGACCAGTCCGCTCTCCGAGACGAGCACGTTCGACGGCCGCAGATCGCGGTGCAGCACGCCGTGGCGGTGCGCGTGATCGATGGCGTTGCAGATCTGGCAGGTGTAGTCGAGCGCGCGCGGCAAGTCGAGCGCCCCTTCGCGCGCGATGATCGCTTCGAGCGTTTCGCCCGGCACGAACTCCATCACGATGAAGAAGATGTGCTCTTGCCGCTCCGCGGTGAGGATGGTGACGATGTTCGGGTGGTTGAGCGTGGCGAGCAGCCGCGGCTCGTGGAGCAGTTCGCCGAAGTCGGCGCTCTGCTTGTGCGGCACTTTCAGCGCGACCCGCTTGTCGATCCAGGTGTCTTCCGCGAGGTAGACCGTG
>JAISPN010000026.1 GCA_031274845.1 Acidobacteriaceae bacterium | reverse complement strand
GAGCGGACTCTCGGAGAGCGATCGGCAGACCGCCTGCACTTCGGAGAATTTGTTGCTGCGGCGGAACACGTCCAGAAAACTTCCGGACTGTCGCTGCACGCGGCGGAAGACCCAGGCCTTGTAGAGGATGATGGCCCAGGAGGCGACGGAGAGCAGCGCGAGGACGAGCAGCACCACGCGCGAGATCGGCGTCGAGTGAGCGATGAGATCAAAAATCGACGTGGGGGTGCCGTTAGACGTGGCCCCACCTTGCTCCTGCAACAACAGGGCAAGGAACGAACTTCCAGGCGTGCGCAATCAGTCCTCCGAAGCAGTATGCAGAGTAGGTGCGCCGCTGGGACAGCGCGCGCCGGGATGGGAGCCCGGCGTCGGGAGCGTGCAGCACTGTAACACGCTGTGAAAAACGCTGTCAAACCTATGCTAGGATTGAAGTTCTTCTCCTTCGATGCTCCGCTTTCTGAGGATCAGGCGCCTGGCGGTGATCGATGCCGTCGAGGTCGAGTTTGGCCCCGGCCTGAACGTCCTGACAGGGGAAACCGGGGCAGGCAAGTCCATTCTTGTCGAGGCCGTTGGGTTGCTGCTCGGTGGCCGGGCCTCGGCCGATCTCGTGCGTACCGGCGAAGAGTCGGCCGTGATCGAAGCGCTCTTCGAGCACGGCGGCGAAGAGTTCCTGGTACGGCGAGAGATTACGGCGCAGGGCCGCAGCCGCGCCTACGTCAACGGCGAACTCGCGACCGCCACCGCGCTGAAACAACTTTCCACGCGTCTTATCGAACTGCACGGTCAGCACGAGCATCAGACGCTGCTCGACCCGGCGACACACCTGCCCTTGCTCGACGCCTTCGGCTGTCTCGATACGCTGGTGGAGAGCGTCGGTCGTGCCTACGACACGGTGACGGCGGTACGCGCGGAACTCATCCGCGTTCGCCGCGCCGTGGCCGATCGCGATGCCCGGCTCGATCTCCTGCAGTTTCAGTGGAATGAACTGACCCGCGCGGCGCTTCAGCCCGGAGAAGACGAGGAGCTCTCTGCCGCGAAACGGGTGCTGTCGAGCGCCGAGCGTCTCTCGCGGTTGTGCGCCGAGAGCTACGCATTGCTTTACGAGGACGATCCCTCGGTGCTGTCTGCGCTCGCTGGCGTCTGGAAACGCATCAGCGAGCTGGCCGCAATCGATCCGCAGTTTCAGCCGTACATCGACGCGCGCGACACCATCAAGTCGCAGCTTGAAGATCTGGCGTTCTTCCTCCGGCAGTATCAAGAGGGGATTGAGGCTTCGCCGGCGCGTCTTCAGCAGGTTGAAGATCGCCTCGCCTTGATCGAGCGGCTCAAGCGGAAGCATGGGCCGACGCTCGCCGACGTCCTTGCGCGGCAGCACGCGCTCGGCGAGGAGTTGTCGGATCTTGAACGTGGCGATGCGCGCATCGATGAACTCGAACGGCAGCACGCCACGCTCTGCGCGGCCTATCTTGCGCAGGCGGACGCGTTGGGGGCGGCGCGTCGCGAGGCCGCGACGCGCTTTGCGCGATCGCTTGAGCGCGCGGTCTTTGAGTTGTCGCTCGATGCGCGTGTGGAGGTCCGTCTGGAAACGGCACGGGATGAGGAGGCCTGGACTCCCGCCGGCATCGATCGCGGCGAGCTCTATCTCTCGACGAATCAAGGGGAAGATCTTCGGCCGCTGGCGCGTATCGCGTCGGGCGGGGAACTGTCGCGCCTGATGCTCGCGGTGAAAACGATCACCTCGTCGGCTCGGCGTCAGCTCTCCGACGAGCCCGCGAGAGAACCGGGCCTGGAGTCACCGGGGCTGATTTTCGACGAGGTTGATGCCGGCATCGGCGGCCGCGTCGCGGAAAGCATTGGCAGAAAGCTTCGCGCGCTCGGGTCGCAGTCTCAAGTGCTGTGCATTACGCATCTGCCGCAGATTGCGGCGGCGGCCGATACGCACTTTCTCATCGAGAAGCGAGTGGAGCAGGGGCGCACACGCACCACCGTGAGCCGGTTGGTTGAAGATGCCCGGATTGAGGAAGTGAGCCGCATGCTCGCGGGGAGCGCCGTGACGGATTCGGTTCGTCGCTCGGCCCGTGAGCTGCTGGCCGCTGGCGTCGCTGATATCGGCATCGTTGAGGCGAACGCCGCCAGCGAAGCGAAAGGCGAAATAAAAACAAAAGGCGAAAGCGAAAGCCGGAAAATAGCGAAGGCGAAAGCGGAGAGGCGCACGAGCTGAAGTGGCCAGAAAATATCTGATCGAGACATTCGGATGTCAGATGAACGTGCATGACTCCGAGCGGATGGCGGGCCTCCTCGAACAGGCAGGATTCGAGGCGACCTCAGACGCCGCGGACGCCGATGTGGTCGTCATCAACACGTGCAGCGTGCGAGAGCATGCCGAGGACAAGCTGTATACGCGTCTCGGCGAACTCCGGGTACTGGCCGCCGAGCGCGGACACGATCCGGTTGTCGCGGTGACCGGCTGCGTGGCGCAGCAAGAAGGCGGCGGGCTTGCGAAGCGATTGCCGGGGGTGACTGATGTGATCGTCGGCACGCAGGCGATCAGGCGGCTTCCGATGCTGGTGCAGGAAGCCGCGGAACGTCCCGGCGCGCGCGTTCCGCTTGTGGACATCAATCCGTACGAGGATGTCTCGTTTCCGCTAGGGATTGCCCGCCGCAGCGATCCCGTGCGCGCGTACGTCACCATCATCGAAGGGTGCAACGAGTTTTGCAGCTTCTGTGTTGTTCCCTATACGCGCGGTCACGAGCGCATGCGGCCCAAGGCCGACATCCTCGCCGATGTTCGAGAGGCGGTTGCTTCGGGGCGATCCGAAGTGCAGTTGCTCGGCCAGATCGTGAACCACTATCAGGCGCCGGACGACCCGTCGTGCAGCTTCACCGACCTGGTGGAGACTATCCACCAGATTGAGGGGCTGCGGCGTATCCGCTTTGCGAGTCCACATCCACGGCACTTTTCGACGCGGTTTCTTCAGGCGATGAAGACTCTGCCAAAAGTCTGCCGGCACCTGCACATGCCGGTGCAGTCTGGCTCGACGCGAGTGCTGCAGGCGATGCGACGCCGGCATACACGTGAGCACTATCTCGAGTTGGTGGCTGAAATCCGAGAGACGCTGCCAGACGTGGCGTTGTCGACGGATATGATCGTCGGCTTTCCCGGCGAGACCGATGCGGATTTCGACGACACGATGTCACTGGTCGAGCGGGCGCAGTTCCACAATATTTTTTCGTTCAAGTACTCGCCGCGGCCGAATGCGCTTGCCAGCAAGCGGATGCCGGACGATGTGCCGGAACCTGTCAAGACCGAGCGCATCGTTGCGTTGCAAGCGTTGCAGCGAACGATCCAGACGTCACTGAATGCGCAGCTTGTGGGGCAGACCGTCGAAGTGCTCGTGGACACCGCGAGCCGCCGGCGCGACACCGAGTTGTCAGGGCGCACTTCTCAGAACATCGTCGTGAATGTCCCGGGTCCGGTTGAGACGATTGGACAGTACGTGCCTGTGCGCGTTGAGCGATCGAGTGCCTATAGTGTGTGGGGACGGCGTATTGAGCACGACCCGCGTTCCGGCGCTGCGAGTGCCGAGCGCGAGCAGGCGCCAGTCCTTCCTGGAGAGCGGCATGTTGATTGAGATGTCCATCAAGGGGTTGATGGTGGATCCTGCGACGAATACACCGATTGTGATCCTGCGCGAGGAGAGCGGCGCGCGTGTGCTGCCGATCTGGGTCGGCCTCTTCGAAGCCAATGCGATTGCGCTGCAGATTGAAAACGTCGCGACACGGCGGCCGATGACGCACGATCTCCTGCGGAACGTCATTCACGACTTGAATGCCACGGTTGAAAAGATTGTCGTGGCCGACATCGAGGAGAGCACGTTCTATGCGCTCATCTACCTGCGTCTGAACGGTCAGTCGGTGGCGATCGATGCGCGTCCGAGCGATGCCATTGCGCTGGCGCTCCGTGCGCGGGCGCCGATCTTCGTCGAGGACGCCGTTTTCGAGCACGCAAAGCCGTTCGAGATGGGAGCCGAGCGACCCGATGCGGAACGTCTGCAGCGCTGGCTCGAGGGACTGGATCCTGACGAGCTAGGTAAATACAAAATGTAGACGCGCGCGAGCAAGATTGCGTACGGAATCTTGCTGATTGATCGTAGAATCCCTCCATCCGTGATCGTTGCCATTGCTAACCAGAAAGGCGGGGTCGGAAAGACGACGACCGCCATCAACTTAGCCGCTGCGCTGGCACTTCGCGGGCGGCGAACCCTTCTCATCGACCTCGATCCGCAGGCAAACAGCACCATGTCGTTCCTCGACATGTCGACAGTGACGCGGAGCGTGTACGACGCCATCGCCGAACCTGCCGTCACGCTGCAGGACGTCATCCTGCCAGCGTCGCTCGAGAATCTCTCCGTGGCGCCGTCGCGTATCGCCCTGGCCAAGCTTGAAGCCAAGCTAATAGGGGAGATGGACGCGCACTTCCGGCTGAAAGACAAGCTGGAGCCGCTCCTGGCCGAATATCCCAACGTCGTCATCGATTGCCCCCCGACGTTGGGGTTGCTCACCGTGAATGCGCTCGTGGCGGCGACGCATCTGCTCATTCCGATTCAGTCGTCGTATTTCGCGCTCGAAGGCACCGACGATTTACTCGAGACGATCGAGAAGGTGCGGGCGCGCCCCAACCCCGCGCTGCGGATTCTTGGCGTCGTGATCACGATGCACGACAAGCGGACGGCGCTGGCCCGGGATATTCGCGCGCAGATTCAGAAGGTGTTTGGCGGGAAAGTGTTCAAGACCGTCATCACGAAGTCGGTCCGGCTCGAGGAGAGCCCGGCCTACAAGGAATCGATTTTTACGTTTGCACCGGAATCGACCGGCGCCAGCGAGTACTATCGTTTGTGTGAGGAGATTATCGATCGTGCCTAGACGCGGCCTGCCAGGAACTCTGACGATGCGCCACGACGAGCACTACGTCGAGGCATTGGCGGCATCCGCCGGCACGCCGGTGGGCCGGGTCGTCGCCATCGATCAAATCGATCCGAATCCCGATCAGCCGAGGCAGGTGATGGGCGACCTGTCCGATCTGATCGCGTCGATTTCCGAAAAAGGGGTCATCGAGCCGCTCATCGTTCGTCAGCGCGGCGATCGGTTTCAAATCATCGCCGGCGAGCGCCGCTATCAGGCGTCGGTGCAGGCAGGGCTGCGAGAGCTGCCGGTCGTCATTCGTGACGTGGACGACAGCGAAGTCGTCGAGCTCGCGCTTATTGAGAATCTTCAACGTAAGGACCTGACGCCGTTCGAAGAGGCCGAGGCGCTGCACAGTCTGGCCGATCGGTGCGGCTACACGCACGAGGACCTAGCTCGCCGGATTGGCAAGTCGCGGACGACGATTACGGAGTCTCTGTCGCTGGCAAATATGCCTCAGGAGATTCGAAATCTGTGTCGGCTGGCCGACATTTCGTCTAAGTCGTTGCTTTTACAGGTGGTTAGGCAGGAAGATCCTGAGAAAATGACCGCGCTGGTCGAAAAAATCGCCAATCAGGGCGGTGCGACACGCCAGCAAGTGCGGGACGTGACGGCAAAGCCAAAGCCGGGACGCCCGAAACATTACACCTTCGCGTACAAGCCGCCGTCGAAGCTCTTTAATCTGAGACTGAGCTTTGGCAAGGCGCGTGTGAATCGCACCGAGATTATCGACGCGCTCGAAGCGATTCTCGACGATCTCCGAAATCAAAAATAAACCGGGTAGCGATTCGCGCGTATCGCGGACGTGCGTCTTGCAGGTTCTGGCGATGCGCGGCGCTGTTGCTGTATTCGTTTTGTGGAAGCGCATGCGGCAGTGGTGAGCAGCGGGCGCGCGGAGGCTTTTCGTGGCGTTTGCCGAGAGTTTATTGGGTCGGTTTAATGTTTAAGTTAACATAACATACATTATCGGACTCATTGGATTTAGCCTGTGAAAGTGGCCTGTGGATATTCCGCGAAAGATTCAGGAAGGCAGACGCCCGAGACTCGCGTGAGTCTTAGGCGGTCCAGTTGGTGGCGAAAAACCAGGGATCGTGGGCGGCGATTTCAATCGGCCGCGCGGCGGGATACCGCTCGACTTCCGCGCCAGACGCGTCGTGCACGGTCAGGAAAAACGCCAGCCGCTGCTGTGGATCGGGGGCGAGCTCGCTGAGTGGCATCCGCATTTCAACGACGCTGGACGCGGACGCGACGGCGGACGTGGGCTGGGCGTGCCAGTCATGACCGGGCTCGCGCCGGTGCAGGACTGGTTGCAGCGACACGCCACGCTTCTCCCCCGCGACGAACAGCCGGGTGAGTGCCGGGTTCAGAAAAGTCACCACGAGGGCATGGCTCGCGCCAAGTGCCGCTGGCAACGCGGGACCATCCACCCTGAGGTACAGCGCCGCTTCGTCGACGCCAAACAGCAGGCCGGTGACGAGGGCCGGACGCTTGTCGACCTGGTGCATCGCTCCGGCGACTTCGCGCACGTCGACGATGCCGGCGCCCAGCCACTCGAAGTAGCTGGTGACCTCGCCGTCGATGGTGGGACGGATATATCCGGTCGGATCGGTCTGGACTGGCCCCGACGGATTGGTCGAGATGTTGGTGGTGAAGAGCTCGTCAGGCACCGCGGCGTCGAGGAGACGGTAGACATTCCGGAGATGACGGCGGAACAGGTCGTCGAACTCGGCGTCGTGCTCGGATGAATGGTCGTCGCCGTACCACCAAAACCAGTCGCTCCCTTCCGCGATGAGGAGCTCTTCGTGGGCTCGGTGGTAGGCATCCGTGTCGTGCTGGGTGTAGGAGGCGGCGGTGAGCGCTTGCCGCGCTTCAGCCAGCTGACTCCACCCGCGGTGGTCGTCCCGATGGCCAATCCAGATGTAGAAGTTGGCGTCGATCCAGGAGCCGGGAAAAATGCCGTTGAGCGTGGCCGACGGAGCGTGGCACGCCTCGGCCATGGTGACCGTTCGCAGCTCGGGATGATGCGCCAGACGGCCGTAGAGCGCGCGTAGAAACGGCCGGCCGCCACCCGGAAAGTGCTCCCAGGCGTTTTCACCATCGAGGATGACGAAGATCGTCGGCTCTTCCCCGCCGTTTCCCTTGGCCCGGCGTCCCCCTTCGACAAGACGCGCGACGAAGTCGTCGGCCGCGCGGTGGGCATCCCAGCCCGCGTAGGTAAACCCAATCAGATCCGATAACGCATGGTCGCGGAAACCACAGGCGATCGTCGCGCTGTGGGCCGAGACCTGATACGGGCGATAGAGTGGCGCCGGCTGCACGAGATGACCGAAGCCGTCCCGGGCAAACGAGTACCCGCTGCTATTGGCCAGAATCTGTTCGTCGGTGGCCATCCATTGAAACCCGGCCTGAGCGGCGAGCGGGATCATCGCGTCGGAGACAGAGCCTTCGGACGGCCAGAGACCGACCGGGCGCTGACCGAACAGCCGCTCGTGCAACGCCGCGGCGCGTTCGAGCTGCTCCGCCGCGTCTTCCGGGTGCACGAACCGGTGCCGGGGCATCGCGCTGTGCGGATGGGTGCGCTTGTAGATGTCGGTGTCGCAGAGAAGCGGCAGAATCGGGTGGTAAAACGGCGAGGCGGAAATCTCGATCTGGCCGGCCGCCGCTCTGGCGCGGTACGCAGGGATGACCGCATTCAGCAACTCGAGCTCGACGGCCCGGAGCGTGACCTTGTCGCTTTCATCGAACGCGCGCCCTTTGGCGACGAGCGCCTGCACGCGCGCATCGCGGTCGAAGTAGTAGGGATCGAGCCAGGCGAGCTTCTGCCAGACCTGCAGATCGCGGAGGTCGGCGGTGGAAAACCGGCGCGCCGCCGCCTCGATGTCGGTCGGCGCCACGCTGTCCCCGCGAAGCCGCAGAAGCTCGGCATAGCGCGGGTAGATCTCGATCATCCGTTCCCGCTGCGCATGAAAGAAATTGCTCAGGATGAACAACACCTCGTCGCGTCCAAGGGCGTCCGCGGGCTTGAGCCCCAGGTCGAGGTATTTGTCGTAGGCGCGATTTTCGGCGAAGGCTTCGAGCTGGACGAGCAGCGACGGCACCAGATTGAAGGTGACCTTGACCTGCGGGAACTCCTCGAGCAGCGCCACCATCCCGTAGTAGTCCTTCAGCGCGTGCAACCGGACCCACGGCATGATGTGCTCACGCGTGACGAGATCCTCGTAGTAGGGTTGGTGCATGTGCCACAGCAGCGCAACTCGGGTCATGGTGCTAGTCTAGTCTCCTCAGCATGTTTCGTATTCTCGATCGCTACCTCGTGAAAGAGGTCGCGCTCCCCTTCATTCTCTCGCTCATCGTTCTGACGTTCATCCTCGAGGTGCAGTCGATCCTGACCGTCGGCGAGGAGTTCATCGCGAAGGGGGTCGAATGGGCGATCGTCGCCCGCGTGCTTGTCACGCTCTTGCCACAAGCATTGTGCCTGACGATTCCGATGGCCGTGCTGATGGGCATTCTCGTCGGGTTGAGCCGCCTGTCGGCCGATCGTGAGTTCGTTGCCATGCAAGCCTGCGGTGTCAGCCTGATGCGTCTGGCGCGTCCTGTGCTGCTCGTCGCCACGATCGGGACCGCCGCGACCGCCTACCAGATGATCGTCGCACTGCCGGACGCCAATCAAACCTTCAGAGACATTGCGTTCGTGCAGATGGCCGAGCGTGTCGAGAGCAACGTCAAGCCCGGCGTGTTCTTTCAGGACTTCGCGCCGAAGGTGTTGTACGTGCGCGACGTGCGTCCTGAAGGCGGCTGGCGCGATGTGTTCGTGGCTGACACCAGTGCCATGAACGAAACCGTCGTGACGTTTGCCAAGGAAGGGCGCATTCACCTCGATCGCGAGCAGCGGCTCGTGCAGCTTGAATTATCCGACGTCACCACCTACACGACACGCGCCGACGCGCCCGACGACTACGAACAGACGTTCGCCGCCAGCCACATCATCAGCCTCGATCCGAACACGGTCTTCAAACGGCCGCAGCCACGCGGCGCGCGCGAGATGACCTACGCCGAGTTGAATCAGGAAATCGAGGCGGCAAAGGCGCGCAACGATCCGGCGTACGAAGCGCACTTCATGCGGCAGCAGAAACTGTCGCTGCCACTCACCTGCCCCATTCTGGCGTTGATGGCGCTGGCGCTCGGCGTGACGAACCGGAAGGACGGGAAGCTCGCCAGCTTTGCGCTTGGCGCGGCCGTTATCTTCATCTACTACGTGCTGCTGTGGGGCGCACGCGCCGCGTCGCAAGGCGGACGGCTCGATCCGGAGCTTGCTCCCTGGACGCCCAACATCCTCATGGGCGTTGCGACGGTGGTCATGCTTGTGTGGCGCACACGGTTTGCGGATCAGCAGATCGCGTTCAGTCTGCCGGCGTTCTGGCGGCGTGACAAAGAGACGGATGTGGCCGTATCCCCCGCCGCCCACAACGACGAGACACCCCGTGAGCGTCCGGCGCGGCCTCGTGTGGTGGTGGTTATCCGCGTGCCGCCA
>JAISPN010000006.1 GCA_031274845.1 Acidobacteriaceae bacterium | reverse complement strand
AATCCGATGCGGCGCGCCTGCGGCGGACGATTGAGGCCGCTGGCCGAGTCGAACACGACGTGATCGCCAATCACGATGCGGCCGGCATCCGGCGTATCGAGTCCTGCCAGGCAGCGGAGCAGTGTCGTCTTGCCGGAGCCAGACGCGCCGAAGAGAATCGTCACGCCGCGTTCGATGCGCACATCAACATCGAGCGTGAATCGGGAGGCGCGCTGTGCGCGGAGGGATGCGGTGAGCATCAGGCGTGCGGCACCGTCCACGGCTTGCGGATCGTGCCGTAGACGATCGCAAGGGCGGTGAACGAGAAGAGAAGCAGCGCCAGAGCGGTGAGCTGCGCGCGTGTCAGGTTGACCGCCTGTACTTCGTCGTAGATGGCAATCGAGATCGTCCGCGTTTCGCCGGGAAGATTGCCGCCGACCATGAGGACGACGCCGAATTCGCCGATCGTGTGGGCGAAGGTCAAGACGGCGCCGGTGATGATCCCGTCACGCGAGAGCGGCAACACGACACGTCGAAAGGTCGTGAGCGGTGATGCGCCAAGAGTGGCGGAGGCTTCGAGCAGTCCGCGATCGACCAGCGCGAACGACGAGGCGATCGGCTGCACCGCGAACGGCAGGCTGTAGAGCACCGAGGCGATGACCAGCGCCTTGAATGTGAAAGCCAGCGGAGAACCGGTGAGCGCGAGCCAGGCTTGTCCGAGCGGACTCCGCGATCCAATCGCGACGAGCACGTAAAATCCGAGCACGGTTGGCGGCAGCACCAGCGGCAGCGCCACGAGTGATTCGACGAGAAACTTGCCGCGCCAGGTTGAAAACGTCAGCCAGTAGGCGATCGGGACGCCGGCGACAAGCAGGACGCCGGTCACGATCATCGCCAGACGAAGGCTTAGCGCGACGGCTGTCCAGTCCATGTGATGAATCCAAACTGCGTCAGCATCGCGGCGATCTCGGGCCGGTCGAAAGACGCAAGAAACTGTGCCGCCAGCGTTTTATCTTGCGCGCGTTTCAGGATGACGGCGCCCTGCTCGATAGGAGGATAGAGCGTGGCGGGGACGTCGACGTACGCGCCGATGGACTGCACCGCCGGTGCGCGCGCGATAGAGAGCGCCAGCAGTCCGACGTCCGCGTTGCCGGTCTGCGCGAACTGTCCGGCCTGCGCGATGCTTTCACCGAGCACCAGTTTCGAGGCAACTTGGTCGTAGACGCCAGCCGCGCGCATCGCCGCGACGGCCGCGCGCCCGTACGGCGCGTGCTCGGGGTTCGCTATCGCAATGTGGTGGATGCGTGGATCGAGCAGGACGCCAAGTCCATTCGTGACGTCGATGCCTGACGTCTTCAGCGTCCAGAGCACCAGTTGGCCTTTGGCGTACGGACGAAGCGTGCCAGGTTCGGTCAGTCCCGCCTGTTCCAGCTGTTTCGGGTAGTCGATGTCGGCGGAGAAGAACAGATCGAATGGCGCGCCGTTCTGAATCTGCGAGAAGAAATTTCCGGACGATCCAAACGTCGTGCGGACATGGCGGCCGGTCCGCTGCTCGAAGCTCGAGACGATGAGGGGGAACACCGCCTGCAGATCGGCGGCGGCGGCAATCGTCAGATCCTGCGCGGCGGCGCGCGCCGGCACGAGGCCTGACGCGACAAGCGCCGCGGCCAGCGCCAGGACGCCCGCGGCCCAGCGTCGTCGCGCACGCATGGCGCCTCTCTCGGTGGAGACGGTGTCAGATGGAGACGTCAGCACAAGATGGTTGGCCTGAATTATACGTTCCAGTCCGATATGAATCTACGGTTCGAGTCGAATTTATTGATGGCGAGGCGGCGCGCCCGCGCGTCGTCGGTAGAGGATGACGCTGGCGTGAAGAGGTAGCTACAATGAAGGCCTTTCTGAAGCACCCTATGCGATATCTCTGCACACTTCTGACGTTCCTCTTCGTTGCCACGGCGCTTCCTGCCGCCGCGCAACCGAAGGCGGCTCCAAACGCGGCTCCGAGAAAAGCCGCCACGGTCTCGACGCCCGCCGATGACGCCATCATTCGCGACGGCGTGCGGCTACACGATCAGGAGAAATACGACGAGGCGATCGCGAAGTATCAGGAAGTGCTCGCGCACAGTCCGGCGAACATGACGGCGCTCTACGAGATGGCGTTCTCGTATCTTGCCAAGAAGGATTACGTGAAAGGGCGCGACGCGGCGAACCGTGGCACCGAGTACGCGTCGGACATGTTGCCGATGTTTTACGACTTGCTCGGCGAGTCGTACGACGCGGCGGGTGAGCCGCAAAAGGCGATCGAGCAATACGAGCGCGGCATCGCGGCGGTGCCAGACGCCAGCGTGCTCTATCACAACATGGCGATCACCTATCTCGAGAGCCTGAAGAACGAAGGCGAAGCGCGCCGCTCGCTGAAACGTGGCGCCGATGTCGACCCCACTGACGTCGACATCCAGTTGATGCTCGGCCAGGTGTTTCGCAGCGGCGGGTATCAGACGCCGGCGTTGCTCGCGTTTTCGAAAGCGCTTCTGTTCGATCCGACCAACGGCCGGGCGCTCCAGGCGATCGGGTGGTGGCGCGCGATTCTGCGCGGCGGGCTTCCCGCGACATCTGGTGGTCAGGCGACAGCGATGGCCAGTCAGACGCCAGCGTCAAAGACCGACGAGGGGGACTTTTCCGCCATCGATCGTCAGTTCGCGATCGGGCAGCAAGCGATCGTGACGGCCATGGATAACGGGGCTGGCGAGATGCCGACGCTCCTCGCGCAGGTGAACGACATCGTGACGCGGCTGGCCGCGCTCGACCCCGGAAAATATAAAGAGACCTTCGTCGGCCGTCAGTATCTGCCGTACTTCGCGGAGCTGAAGAAGCGGAATGATGTCGAGCCGTTTGTGTACTGGATTCTGCAACGGGCGCCGGTGACCGGCGTGCGCGACTGGCTGGACAAGAACAAACCGCGCGTGCAGGCGTTCCTTGAGTGGACGAATCAGTTCCCATGGGACGCGCGTTGAGACGCCTCGAGATCCGCGCGAGCATCGCCGCTGAGTACCGCGATGTCCTGACTCCTGCAGTGCGTGCCGCGCTGCACGCGCTCGTCCCGTTCGACGGCGAGCGCAAGGCGTTGATGGAGGCGCGTCTTGCGCGGCGAGCGACGCGCTTTCGCCATCGACAGCCGATCACCTTTCTCGATCCGGACGAGACCATCCACGGCACATCGCTGACGGTGCGAGAGGCGCGTGAAGGCAGCTTCACCGGCAGCGAGATTCCGCACGATTTGCAGCGTCAGTGGATTCAGGGGACCGGACCTGCCGCCCGGCCGCGCGGCAGCGTGACAGAGAGTATTCGCAACGTCGCGTACGCGTTGCTGTCCGGCGCCGATGGCTGGATGTTCGACGGCGAGGATGCGCTTGGGCAGTTGTCGACGATGGCGTTCGACAACCAGCGAAATTTGAAGCTGGCGATGGCTGGCGATCCGCTGTTTTTAGGCGTCGCTGATACGGTGTCGCGGGAGATGAACGCGTGGGGCCGGGATTTCTTCGGCCGGCCGATCGTCGACGACTGGCGCCGCCAGTTGTCGTTTACGACGAAAATTTTCCGGCCGCGCGGGCTTCACCTTGACGACCGTCACATCCGTCACGCCTCCGGCGACGGATTTTCCGCCTCGATCGTCGATAGCGTCCTCTATGTCGTCGGTAACGCCGAGCGCTTGGAGGCGGCGGGATCGTCGATCGTGCTGTACCTTCCGAAGATCCAGACGGCGAGCGAAGCGGCATGGTGGAACGCCATCCTCAGCGCGCTTGAACGTGAGTGCGGTCTGGCGCGTGGCGCGATCAAGACCTATGTGCTCGTCGAGCAACTCGAAGCGTGCTTCCAGTTGATGGAGATTCGCGCGGCGCTCGGCCCGCGCTTTGTCGGTTTCAACACCGGGCGATGGGATTACATCAACAGCGTCGCTGATGCCCGCGCGTGGGATACCGCGTTTGTCACGCCAAACATCGACGCGGTGACGATGACGTACGGCTACATGCGGCACTACGAAGATCGCGTGCGGCGTGCCGTCAACACGCCTGACGCGAAAGGTCAGTGCGCGCTGTGGCAAGGCGGAATGGAGCCGAACATTCCGGTTGGGTCGCCCAACGGCGTGACGCGCGGGATGGCGCGCGCCGTGGCTGGCGCTGAACGCGAGCAGCGCGAAGGCGCCAGCGGTAAATGGGTCGCGCACTGGAAGATGGTGCAGATCGTCCGGCCGGTGTGGGAGCGGGTGGGGCAGGAGAATCAGTGTGGCCGTCAATTTCCGCCGCTTTCCTACACAGAAGACGATGCCGATCGGTTGACGCTGCTTGAACCAGCGCCGAGAACCGTCCGTGGCGCGCGCGACTTGATCAGCGTGGCGACGCAGTACGGCAATGCGTTCGAGCAGGGGATGCAGGCCGCCGCGCTCAAGCCGGCGGATTTCTTTGGCGATCCCGATGTGCTCTATCTCATGGAGGACATGGCCACTGGGGAAATCCGCTTGAGCATCTTGTGGGAATGGGTCCACAAGCAGGCGAAGCTCACCGAGGCTGATCCCGCGGCGGGCGTGGCGGCTGGGGATGTGTTTACCGAGGCGCTGTTCAAGCGGCTTCTCGCGGAAGAATATGCCAAGCTGCAACAGGCGAGCGACCGCGACGTCCACGACGATTCGAAGACGACGACGTTGCCGATTGCGCGCGCGATCGTCGAAACCTACGTCGTCGATCCGGTGAAGCAGCCGTGGTATGTCGATCTGCTCAATGCCACGCTCGGCATCGAGAGCCTTGACGAAGCAACGCAGCGAATCAACCGTGTGCGGGCACGTTTCGATCGCGACGGACAGCGCAGTACGGAAAACTTTGATTTCGGACCTTCCACGGTTCTCGAGGAGGACTGACATGACACGCGGACGTTTCTTTCTGATCTTTGTTGGCATCGGCGCGCTCTCGATGGGCGTCGCTGCCGTGCAGCAGCCGGCCGCGCGCGCGGTGCTGCCAGACCTGCAGAAGGTGAAGGACAACCTCTACATCATTGCGTCGTCGAATCCGACGGATCGCTCGCAGTTCACCGGGGGCAATACCGTCGTCTTCATCACCGACAGCGGTGTCACGGTCGTCGACACGAAGCTGGCTGGATATGGACCTGACATCCTGGCGAAGATTCGCGCGGTGACCAGTAAGCCCGTGACGCGGATCATCAACACGCACACGCACGGCGATCACACGGGGAGCAACGAAGCGTTCCCAGCCACGGTGGACATCGTCGCGCACGAGAACACCAAAACAAACATGAGCAAGATGGACGCGTTCAAGGGAGCGAACGCGCAGTTTCTGCCGAAGCGGACGTTCAAGGACACGATGACGATTGGCAGCGGCAAGGATCGCATCGATCTCTATTATTTCGGCGCGGGACACACCAGCGGCGACACCTTCGTCGTCTTTCCGGCGCTGCGTGTGTTGCAGACCGGCGACATGTTTGCGTGGAAGGATGCGCCGCTCCTCGATCGCAACAACGGTGGGAGCGGCGTGGAGTTTCCAAAGACGTTGGCGAAAGCGCTTGCCGCGATCAAGGACTTCGACACCGTGATTCCTGGACACAGTCCGGTGATGGCGCCAAAAGATCTGCAGGAGTATCAGCGCTTCACAGCCGATCTGCTTGCGGGCGCGACGGCCGCCAAGAAGGCGGGGACGTCTGCGGCTGATGCGGCGAAAGCGATGAACCTCGCGGCCAAATATCCTGGCTATGCCTCGGACCGGATGCAGGCGGCGGTTGAAGCCATCTACGCGGAACTCCCCTGACGCGAGAATGCCGTCACTGATGCCATAATGACCGACATGACCATCATTGCAGTACGTCGTGGATTTGCGTGTCTTGTGGTGCTGTGCGCGCTTGCGGTGTCCGTGGTTGCCGCGCAGAGCCAGAAGTTTGATGTCAGCGGCACCTGGGCCTTCGATGTCCAGACTGGGGCGGGCGGTGGTACTCCGACGATCGTCTTCAAGCAGGACGGCGAGAAGCTCACCGGCCACTACACCGGCACGTTCGGCGAGGCGGATCTTACCGGCTCGGTGAAGGGCGCCGAGATTCAGTTTTCGTTCAGTGCCGACATGCAAGGGATGGCGCTGACGTCGGCCTACAAGGGCACCATCGAGAGCAACACCGCGATGAAGGGGACGTTGTCGATCTCTCAGGTCGGCGACGGTACGTTCACCGCGAAGAAGAAGTAGCGCGCCGGACGTGTCCTCCCACGTCAGCGTTGACCGCCTGATGCGCGAAATCGGAGACGATGTCCGCCGCGCGCGGCAGAAACGGCTGCTGGCGCGTGGCGCGTCGTCCGAGTATCAGGATCTTGCCGTGTACGAGCGCGTCGAACGCGCGCTCAACCGTGCGCTCGCGGCGCGCGAGTCTGGCGTGCTGCTCTTGCCGGAGCTGTTCGAGGACGCTGCTGATGTGCGTCTTACCGAGCAGCTCCGCGTCACAAGTCATCGTCCGCTGCTCGGTCCGCTGATTGTCTTCGTCAAGCGGCGCATCATCCTTCCCCTCACGCGGACGCTGTTCGAGTACTGCCAGGACAACTTCCGCCGCCAGCAACAGGTCAACGAAGTGCTGATGGCCTGCATCGAGGAACTCGCGCTCGAAAATGCGCTGCTCGAAAAGCAGGCCCGCGGAGAGACGCGCGGGTGAAGCTGGCCTGCGTCGTACACCGCTACGGCAGCGACATCGCCGGCGGATCGGAAGCGCACTGCCGTCAGATCGCCCATCGATTGGCGGCGCATCACGACGTGACGGTGCTCACGACGTGCGCGCGCGATCACGTCACCTGGCGTAACGAATATGCCGCTGGCGAGTCGATGGACGGCCGCGTGCGGGTGTTGCGATTTCCCGTGGCGCGCGAGCGATCGCTGATGCGATTCCGCGACGCGACCGACGCGGCGCTCGCGCGGGAGGCGACCGACGCCGACGAGGAACAGTGGTTCCGCGAGAACGGCCCCGACACGCCAGCGCTGCTCGCGCACTTGCAGCAATCCGGACAGTCGTACGAGCTGGTGCTCTTTTGGGCTTTTCGTTACGCCGAAGTCTTTTTCGGTGTGCCGCTGGTCGCCTCGCGAGCGATTCTCGTCCCCACCGCCGAAGACGATCGCATTGTCCGGATGCCGCTTTCGGCGCGGCTCTTCGAGCAGGCGGCGGGATTTATCTTTCTCACGCCGGAGGAGCAGACGCTCGTCGCGCGGCAACTCGATGAACCGCTTGCGCCCTCGTGCGTGGTTGGCGCGGGCCTCGACGCGCCGCCACCACCGTCGACGACGGATCTGACATCGCTCGGGATCAAGCCTCCGTTCTTTCTCTATCTGGGACGTGTCGATCCCAATAAAGGCTGCGAAGGGCTGTTGCGGCATTTTGCGCGCTTTGCCGCCGAGCGATCCCATGTGCCGCAGTTGGTGCTGGCAGGGCCGGAGAACATGCCGATCGCCGACGCGCCTTGGCTGAAACGTCTCGGGTTCGTCGACGAGGCCGTGCGCGATGCGTTGCTGACGCAGGCGACAGCCCTCGTCGTCCCGTCGCGGTACGAGAGCTTGAGTCTGGTGTTGCTCGAAGGGTGGAATCGCCGGCTGCCGGCGATCGTCAACCGCGCGTGCGAGGTGCTCGATGGGCAGGTCCGTCGCGCGGATGGCGGATTGAGCTACGCCGACTACGACGAGTTCGCGCACAGCCTTGGATATCTACTCGATCATCCCGACGTGGCCCGTCAGCTTGGTCAGCAGGGATTCGATTACGTTGAGCGGTGGTACCGGTGGCCGACGGTCCTTGAGACGATCGAGCAGTTCTTGCAGCAGGTGAGACATCGCGCGGACGTGATGTGATCGAGCGACGTATGGACAGGGATTACCCAGTGACCATTCGTGTGCAATCGGTGATGGCTGCGTGGTGCGTGCTTGCTGGCGCCGCGTTGATGTTCATCGCTTCGGCGCCGCTACACGGGCAGCAGGCGGCGCCGTCTGCTCCGTACCGTGCGCCACGTGGCGCTGACGGCCATCCGGATCTAAACGGCATCTGGCAGGCGCTGAACACCGCGAACTACGACATCGAGACGCACGCGGCGCGTCCGGCGATGGCGCTACGTTCTGGCCCGTACGGTCCGCTTCCGGCGCCGCAGGTACTGGCGCTTGGCGCGGTTGGTGCCGTTCCTGGCGGACTTGGCGTCGTCGACGGCGGCGAGATCCCCTATCTGCCAGCGGCGCTCGAACAAAAGAAAAAGAATCAAGAGAACTGGCTGACGCTCGATCCGGAGATCAAGTGCTATTTGCCGGGTGTGCCACGCGCGACGTACATGCCGTTTCCGTTTCAGATCTTTCAGAGCAGCACGGCGATCTTCATCGCGTACGAGTACGCGGGCGCGACGCGCAATCTGTATTTGAAAGCTCCGGGACCGCCGCCCATCGATGCGTGGATGGGGCAATCGGTGGCGCACTGGGAGGGAGACACGCTGGTCGTCACGGTGAACGGCTTCAACGGCGAGACCTGGTTCGATCGCGCCGGCAACTTCCACAGCGAGGCGATGACGGTCACCGAGCGCTACACGCGGACGTCGCCGGACATCATTACCTACGAGGCGACGATTGACGATCCGAACACGTTCTCGCGTCCCTGGACGATGCGCATGCCGCTCTACCGGCGTCAGGAGAAGAACATGCAGCTCATGGACTTCAAGTGCGTCGAGTTCGTCGAAGAGTTGATGTATGGCCAGTGGCGCAAAGATCCGCTCCCGCGATGAACGGCCTGATAGGATGAAACCCTACGTGAAGGAGTAGCCCGGCATGAGAACCAAGTGCTCTCTGGCGTGCGCAGTCGCGTTGTTCATGGCCGCCGCATTCGTGGCCGCCACCGTGCCGGTCGTGGCGCATCATGCGTTTGGCGGCGAGTTCGATGCCAACCGGCCAGTTCTCATTAAAGGCAAAGTGTCGAAAGTCGAATGGGTGAACCCGCACGCGTGGATTCATATCGCGGCAACCGACGTCACGATTGCGGGGCAGAAGCAGGACCTCAAGGGCGCGACAACGGAGTGGGCGATTGAAGGGGGTACGCCGAATACGCTGTTGCGCCGCGGCATCACGCGTGACGCCTTGAGTGGATCGCCTGAGGTGATTGTCGAGGGCTACCAGACGCGCGACCACACGCTGCAGCGCGCCAATGGCCGCAACATCGTGTTCGCGGATGGCCGCAAGCTGTTCATGGGATCGTCGGGAACAGGTGCGCCAGCGGATGGCGCGGACCCCGCCGAGCCGGGCCGCCGGTGAGGTACGCGCGGCGGCGATTGACGAGCGTCAACCCGAGAAGCCGATCCATCGTCCACTGGCGCTGACGATGAACCAGAGCGCCAGCGACAGAATCGCCACCAGGCGTTGGGTCACGCGGGTGTGCCGGCCTTCTGGCGCGAACACGACAGATCGTCTGATGGTGAACGTGAAGAGGATGACGACCGCGAGCGCGCACATCTTCACCCAGAACGACGTGCTGTAGTAGCACTTCACCGCTTCCGAGCAGTACATCCCCAATCCGCTCATCAACAGGGCGCTGAGCGCGATCGTTTGCCAGCGCCAGACGTCAGCGGCGAGTGCGGCCACGGGGTGCTGCCGTAATCCCAGGCCGAGCAAGCGCATGTCGATGAAGAGCACCGTGCCACCCATCGATGCCAGACTGATCAGGTGGATCGATTCGAGCACCGCGAAGGCCCACGTCGATTCGCGGATGGCGGTGCCAACGCCCGACGCCTCGCACCACTGCGCGAACGCGAGAATCATGGGTGTGAATTCCTCTCGGTGCAGCCCGCCAGCCAGAGGATCGTCGGCTTGGTCGTCACGTCGCAATCGAACCAGTTGTAGGCGATCATCCGTCCCGAGGTGATGATGAGCGCCCAGAGCACGAGAGAGAGGAGGCCCGCCATCCGGGCGCGTCTCGGCAGAACCTCGTCGTGGTTCCATCGCTCCACGCTGCGATAGATGCCCGCGTGAAAGAGCCAGGCGTTCAGGCCGGCGAGCAGCAGCAGGATCACCTTGGCGCGAAAGAAGACGTTCTGATACGACCGCACCGGGATGGCGTAGAAGAGCAGCGCGCCTGACGTCACCATGATCGCAAAGCCGGTAAACATCCACGGCAGGAGCTTCGCCGTGATATCGGAGAGCGGCACCTTGCGCAGGCCCAGCCCGAGCAACCGGAAATCGAGGAGCGCGGTCGTGCCGGCAAAGAGCATGAGCGTCAGCACGTGGAGCGACTCGATCAGGGGGTACATGTAGAGTGATTCGTGCAGCGCGATGCTGCCGCGCGTGCTGGCCAACCACTCGACGAAGGGGAGCAGCGTCATGCACTCCATGCCGGCAATGGCAACCGCGTACCGATGATCACGGTACGCGGCGCATGCTGACTACCGCGTTGTCGTTGCGGCCTTCTGGTGCTTGTCGAAGAACTCAAACAGTCCGGGAAGGTTCGGCGCGACGACACTACTGTGTGAGCCGCCGGGGACTTCGGTGTAGACGTACTCGATGCCGAGCTCTTTCGCCTTCGCCACCATCGCTCGCGATCCACGCACGTTGACCGTCCGGTCGTCGTCGCCATGGACGATGAACTGCGGCATCTTCGGGATGCGCGAGAGCGTGTCTGGCGCGCCGGAGCCGGCGAACGTGCCGATGGCCGCCCAGATGTCGGGATACTTCGGCGCAATCTTCCATGTGCCGATGGCGCCAAGCGAGTGACCGGTCAGATAAATCCGCGACGGGTCGATGTTGTACTGCTCGCGCATCAGTGCCAGGACGCGCATGACGTCTTGCTCGCTGAGATCCTGCGCGCGTCGCGTCTCGGGATCGGCCGGCGGTTGTCCGACGCCCCATCCGTATCCACCATCGACGCGATAGCCGAGCGGCGCCGCGACGATGTAGCCGTGCTTCTCGGCAAGCTCCGGCAGCACCTTGTCGTAGCCATCGAAGAACGAATCTTCGGTCGCGCCGAGACCGTGCAGCGCAATGATGAGCGGATAGCGCTTCGATGCGGTGAACGTCGTCGGCACGTAGACGTGATACGGCATCACTTCGTGCGCCGCGTCGAGCGTGTAGTACCGCTTGAAGCTGCCGGTTTTCTTGGCAAACGGGTCCGCGCCGGTTTTCGCCGCGGCGGCGACCGCTTCGGCGTTCGCCAAATCTCGATCCGGCGAAAACGTCCGCAGTTCCAGATCGCCCTGGTTGATGTGCTTGATGCGATCGACTGGGAACAGGATGTCGCCCTTGATGGCGGCGGGCGCGTGCGCGGCGGCCTCTTCAAGCGTGGCCAGCGTGTTGTTCAATCCCTTGCGCAGGTACACCGTCAGGCGAACCGAGCCAAGCGCGCGATCGCCGTCCGTCACATCGACGACGAGCAGATACGTGCCGTCCGCGACACCACGCGCGTCAATCTCGAACAGACGTGGCGATTCTCGCAGGTCGCGCGCCACGAGATCGATGGCGCCGAGATCGCGCACGAGCGCGTCGGATGGCGGCGGCGCTAATGGGTCGGCCGTTGCCGCGCTCGGTGGACGGTACAGCCGCGCGTGCGCCGAGACCGAATGCTGCAGCGTGAGGGACGGCGTGTAGATCTGTTCGAGGCGCATCAGGATCGGCTGCGACGAGTCGCCGACCGTGTGCTCGGTGCGGAGGACGAGGGAGTTTGTGTAATCGAGTGTCTCGGTCCACTCGCCGCCACGGAGCAGCGTCATCCCTTTCGCAATCAGCCGGCGGACTTCGCCGTTCTGCCCCGCGCGCGACGCCTCGGTGATTTGCCGGTCGACGTCGTCGAGGGCGGTTTTGAGCGCGCCAGCCGGTTGCACGGTTGCCTTTTGCGTGTTGTACCGCACGCGCAACGACTGCAAGCTGGTGAGCGCCTGTGAGAATCCTTCAGCTGGAGCTAGCGCGCACAATGCGACGAGAACAAAGGTGCGTAGTGTCATAAGTGTGCTTCCTAGAGTAGCGTGACCGCAGATGAGCCGGACAGAGAAAAGCAACTGACCGTGATTTCTATTGGGACACGCGGTCGCCGGCCGCTATCATGAGCGGCTTCATCATCGACTGACGAGCGTGGTTCCGTGTGAGGATTGTGTGTCTGATGGCGAAATACTGGGTTGCCGTGCTTGCGCTAGTGGTGCGCCTGGTTGTAATTGTTGCAGAGCCTTCGCCCGTCCTTGAAGCCAATTCGAAAGAGTATTTTTCGCTGGCCTCGCATCTCCGCTTCGAGAGAGCCTTCAGCTATGGCGTTGTTCACACCTGGGGCGGCGATGTACGACTCGCGCCAGGAGGAGGGGATCTTCACCTGACCTCCGATCGCGCCCCGCTCTATCCGCTCTTGATTGCGAGCCTGTGGGGCGCGGATGTTCCCGTACGGCGAGTGCAAGTAGTGAACGCGCTTCTCGGATCGGGCTCCGTGGGTCTTGTGTCGCTAATGGGTGGTCCCTGGGCGGGTCTTGCGATGGCGTTTTGGCCACGTGTGGTCGCCGGTGATGTGGATCTGCTCTCGGAGCCGCTCTTTACCTTCGTGCTGCTCCTGGCTGTCTATTTGTGGGTGAAGCATCGCTTCGTGGGGGCTGGCGTGCTGATAGGGCTCGCGGTGCTGACGCGGCTCACACTGTTGCCGTGGTTGTTGGTGAGTCCATTGCTGGTGCTCAAGCGAAGAGAGCTTGGCGTGATTGGCGTGACGGCGCTATTAGTCATCGCACCGTGGACACTGAGAAATGCTATTCAGTTGCACCGCTTCGTTCCTGTGGCCACTGCGGGAAGCGGAGCCAATGTGTTCCTGGGGACGATGAAGGTGCCGCTATGGTCTGGAGCCAATTCGTGGGAGATCTTTTCGAAAGACCTTGAGGGGCAGCGCATCCTTGCTGAAGGCCGTGAAGATTACGAGACGGAAGCACTCATGCGGGTGGCGGGTGTGAAGAGGATTTGGGGAAATCCGTTTCAATGGTTGATCAACAGGAGCTTGCAACTCGTTCGATTTTTTGTTGATCCAGGTGGACTCTACGTGAGAGGCGTCCTGCGCTGGCCGATGAAGATTTTCGCAATCGGCTCGTCGTTGGTGCTGCTCGTGGGATTTATTGCCAGGATTCGGCGCGCGCCTTTTCCAGTCCTTGCCGTGTGGTGTGCGATGGTTGCCGTGTATGTGCCGACATACGCCATAGAGATGAGGTTTGGAGCGCCGCTTGTGCCGCTGATGTTGATTGGCGCATTTCGCAGTCACTCGTCGACTGGTCGCGGCGAATCTATGTAAGGAAGGCTATTCGCGTGGACACTCGTCACGCGAACAGGCGGCGATCGACGTAGCGGAGATCCTGCGCGTCGTAATACGGCTCCACCCAGGTGTCGCTCGTCGAGAGGAACCATCCGGCGTCAAGGGCGGCCTGACGTTTCAGTGCCGGGACCGCCGTCTTGGGCGCAGTGCTGCCAGCCGTTTGCGCGGCGCGATCGAGAAAGTCGAAGTGATCGACAAGCGTCAGCGCTTCGATGGCAAACACCGTGGCGACATCACGGTCGTGGATGGCGAGCAGGTTGTCGCCATTCTGCTGTTCACCTCCGAGCGCCAGATTCGACGATCCGCAGTACACGACCGGATTTGGTCCGGCGAATCCGCAGACGATGAACTTGTGGTGAATCTGATGGCCGATGCCCACACCTGGTACCTGGTTGAACGGCGGCGGCAACTGCGAGGGGCCTGGTTTTCCTGTCACGAGCACGCCGGTCTTCTGCTTCGGTTGGTAGAGGACGATGCCGCTCGTCGTGTCGGTGATGCCGTAGCTAAAGATCGATTGATCGGTGTGCAGATCGCGCAAGGCGTCCCAGGTTGGACTCGTTCCGTTGTCCACCTGCATGACCGCGAAGAGCACGCTGCCGGTTTTTTTCGACGCGCGTCTTTCACGCGCGATGCGCGCCGCGACGTCGTCGAGGACCGTCGTCGCGACAGCCGCCGTGTGCGGGGCAAACGTGATGTCGGTCGGCGGCGTGGCGCGTGATGAGATCGAGACGCCATCCGCCGAGGCGAGCGGTGACGACCGGAACCCCGCCAGCGTCACGCCTGTCGTCCACGCGTGCTCGAACACGTTCGCGTAGGCGGTCGCCACTTTCGGATCGTCGAAGACAAGCACATGGTTCGCGTTGACGTATAAGCCGGTCACCGAGAAATTCGTCGATCCCGTCAGCACTTTGAGCGGTCCGCGCGCGTTCGAGACGACCATCACCTTGTCGTGCGCGTAACGTCCAAACTTTCCGCGTTTGATGGCGGCGTTTCCCGTGGCCTTAGCGGTGAAAAGTTGCTCGAACTCGTCCTCGGGCTTCGGTGTCGACGTGTTGTGATGGAGCGAGGCGTTGTCGAGGATGACGCGGACGCGTCCTTCACTGGCAAGCGCGAGCAGGCGCTGGATGATGTCGGGCTCGTTCAAATCGTACGCAAACAGATCCAGCCGAAGCGCCGTGTTCTTCTTCACCTCGTCGAGCAGCGCGAAGATCCGGTCGCGCGCGGTGAACCCCATCCAGGCGTATTCGTCCGCATAGGTGTAGTGCTGCCCAGCGGCATTCGTGCCGGCGCTTTGCGATGTGTCGAACAGCAGCGTGTGCTTCGCGGGTTGCACCAGCGCATGAAGGCCGAAGTGACGCACAAACGCCTGCGACTGCATGTAGCCGCGCGTGAACGCCACCGACAGCTTGCGGTGCTCGAATGGCGCGACGGTAACCGTCAGGCTCGCGCTGAGCGATGGATCGAGTGGTAGCAACGACTGCGACGCATCGAAATATCGCGGGGTCACGGTGTAGCGATACGCACCAAAGAACGGGGTCGTCCCCTGATGCGACGACCCCGGCACGTGCAGCCAGCGAAACTTGTGAATCGGCGCGTTGATGCTTGAATACGCCGGCTGGGCGGGATCCTGCGCGTGCGCCCCAGGCGTTTTGAACTGCAGCTCGTTGAAGAGGTAATATGCGGCGCCCTTGCCTGGACGACATTCAATCGTGAAGCCCGCAAGATTGCGCGCCGCCGCGCGCGTGGTGAGATTGAACGCAAGCAACGTCTTTGCGTCACCGCGATACGCCTTGAACGTCAACCGCTTGCACTGTGCCGTGACACTCGCCATCGCGCTCTCCTGGCCGAGCACGTTATCACAGAGGCCTGCACCATGAAGTGGCGTGTGCTGTTCTGTTTGGCACTTGCCACGATCGTGGCATCCATGTGGATGACGGTGAGCGGCCAGCCGGGCCGTGGCTTCACCGGATCATTTCAGGCCCCGGCCATTGATTACCAGCAAGCGCCGCTCGCTGATGCGGTCTCTCAGTTGGCCCGGCGTGTTGACGCTGGTGATGTTCATCTGTCGTACGACGAGCACTCCGGATATCTCTCGTCCGTGCTGCGCGAGCTGGGCGTGTCGGTCGACTCGCAACTGCTCGTGTTCTCGCAGACAAGCCTTCTCGCCTCGCAGATTAGTCCGAAGAATCCGCGTGCGGTGTACTTCAACGATCGCGTTGCGGTCGCCTGGGTTCGCGGCAGCCAGACGATTGAGATGGCTTCACAGGACCCTCGTCAGGGCATCATCTTTCAGCGCCTTGAGCGAACGGCCTCTGGCGCGCCGTCGTTCGCGCGCAGCACCGAGTGTCTACGCTGTCACGTGTCGTGGGAGACGTTCGCGGTTCCTGGACTGATGGTCCTCAGCACGGGGCCAGAGGATGCGGCGGGCTATGCCACGGGCGGGGCGGTTGACGATCGTCATCCGGTGTCGATGCGCTGGGGTGGCTGGTTTGTGACGGGACGATCGGTGCCCGCTGGTTCGCTCGGCACGCGAATCACCGCGCCGCCATGGGCCGCGGCGACGTTCGACGCGACGGACTACCTGTCGCCGCACAGCGACGTCGTCGCGCTGATGACGCTTGAGCATCAGGCGCGCGCGGCGAACTTGCTGACGTATCTCGGATGGGAAACGCGGATTGGTGCGAGCCGCGCGAGAGTCGACGAGATCGTACGCGACCTCGTCGACGATTTCCTGTTCGTCGATGCGGCGCCACTCCCAGGCCGCATCGTGGGCTCGTCCACGTTCGCCGAACGTTTTGCTTCGCTCGGCCCAGCGGATCGACGTGGACGGTCGCTTCGTCAGTTCGATCTCACGACGCGCCTGATGCGCTATCCGTGCAGCTACATGATCTACACGCCAGCGTTCGACGCGCTGCCAGACGTCGCGCGGTACGCGGTCTACGACCGGATCGCGGAGGTACTCAGCGGGCGTAATCCCTCGCCGGTGTACACGACACTCTCCGGCGCGGATCGTCAGGCGGTGCTGGAGATTCTTCGAGACACGAAGCCTGAATTTGCCTCGCGCGCGTCGTTCTAGTTCTCGTCCGCGGATGGGCCGTAGATGCTCGGCACCGGCACGTCGTTCATGCGGAGATAGACGCCAAGCTGCGCGCGGTGATGCACCATGTGGCTCAGCACGAACCCGCGCATGACCGCCACGCGCGGCATCGCGAAGATTGTCTGCTCGCCATGCTTGAGCGCCCAGATGCCCATCATGCGTGCGTCCGTCACCCGCGCCAGCGCCTCGTGAGCGCGCGCGACGCCCGCGTCAAATCGCTTGAGCATGTCAGCGCGAGTATTCATCGTGAAGGCCATGCCAGCATCCGGCGCGCCGACATCCAGGGAGTCTTTGTCGATGACCGCGGATACCCAATCTGGAATTTCCGCCAGGTGACCAGCCAGCCTCGCCAGCGTCATCGATTTCGGGTGCGGACGGAAATCATTCTTCCCCTCCGGCACGCGCTCGAGCGTTTTCCGCAGGTGGGCCATCTCGTAATCGAATTCGGGCAAGAGCGCCTGGCTGATTGAGTTCGTCGACATTCGCAATCTCCCTCGGATAGAAATATCTACGGTCATCACGTCATGTTCCCATCGCCAGCATGACGCGCTGGCGATGGGAACAGACGTGAAGTATAGAGCGTGCTCGAACGGATGGTGCTTATTGCCCGACGTAGTCGAGCGCGATCTGGAAGGGGCTCTGGAACTTCGGCCCAAGCGGACCGGTGTCGTCGCTCGGGTCGGGTGGCGCGGTGGTGGTGACTTCGATCGTCGCACCCGCCGGCACAGTGACCGGGGTCGTCAGCCAGTACCGGCGTGGCCACTCCGGACGCGGCGCGCGCAGCTTGAGGAGCGGCGTGCGTTCTCCCGACGGCGACACCGCCGTAATGGTGACGACGCCGTAGGGCTGATCGACGAAGGTGCGCAGCGCGAGCACCCGTCCAGCAGCGGTGGTCTTGCCGCTGAACGTCACCGGTTCGCCGTCGCTTAACGTCTTGGGGCCATCGATGACGAGCGATTGAATCGCTTTCCCGGCCGGCGCGAAATAGAGACCGATGGTGCTCTTGTCGGTGCGCGTTTCCTGTTCGTCTTCCCACGGCTTCTTGTAGCGGACTTGCAGGCGCAACTTCGCACCCGCAGGCAACGCGAACCCGGTCCCCTCCGGCGCCGCGTTCTTGTCGTCGCCCGGCTGCCAGATCCAGAGTACGGGGCCATTCTCGACGCTGATCGTTGCTTGACGGACGAGCGTGGCGTTGCCCGGGAGCAGATCGACCGCCTTGAGCATTTTGGCGTCGGTGAAACCGGTGGGCAGGACGACGTCCACGTTCTTTTCCATTTCGCCAGGGCCGAGCGTCACGTCTTTGTCCATGGGAACGGTGGCGTCCGGCTTGCCGAGCGTCCAGTCGGCGTGGAGCGTCGATGGCTTCGGCTTCTTGTTCAGGTCGCCTTGCGGTGTGCCGCCACCGGCCCAGGTGAGCAGCTTGTCGAGTTCGCGCGCGGTGAGCGTGTGGACGTTCTTCACCGATGGCCCGGTCGGGTCGGCGAAGTACGGCGGCATCGCCTGCGTGATGAGCATTTCTTTAATCGACTCGGCCCAGGCCACCGCGCCGCCGTCGTCCGAGTAGGTGAGGAGCGACATCGGCGCTGGACCGCCGGTGATGTGACAGTTCCCGCACTTCTCCTTGAGAATCGGATAGATGTCGTCGTCGTAGGTGTAGACGGACGTGATGGCCTTGTGCGCGTCGATGCTGGTGCCGGCAATGGCGATGAGCAGGCCTGCGCCAGCGAGGACGGTCAGACGCTTAACGAGACGTGCCATAAGCTCCCTTGAGATCGGCCACAGCCGAGGAGAGACGGCCGAAGGCTTCGATAATTTTTTTGCCGTTGCCGAGATCGCCGTACGCATCGATTTCCCACGCCGCGGTGATGATCCGCTTGGCGGCGGCCGACACCGCTTCGCGCTGCGCGGCGGGGAGCGACGCGGACTTCGAGTCGAGCACGAGTGCCACGGTTTTGGTCCCCATCGCTGGCAACCATGCCTGACCGAGCGCGCCCTCGGCGATGAGCTTTTGAATTTCCTCGAACCGTTCGGTCAGCACGTTGATGAGATCCGGAACCGCTTGCGGCAAGCGTGCTTCGTCGGTCGCGGCGGCCAGTTCCTGCGAGATATTGAGCGGGCTGTCCAGCACCAACGGCGCCGGCGTGGCCTGCGATCCGCTTGAGGACTGCGTGGCCGGATCTTGTGTCGCGGCAACGGCCGGCTCCGCGTCGGCGCGCGCCAACTGACGGAACGAGAATCCGCCCGTCGTCGGGGCGATCGAGGCGGCAAAGGGGACGCGCGATGGTTCGAGGCGGCCCACCTTCGACGCGGGGGCCGCGGGATCTTTGCTGTACGCCGGGAAGGTGAAGTTGAAGAGTTGCGGCTTCTTGCCGGCGCCGAACGTAATGCGCGCGCCGCCGTTCAGCGGCAGCCCGGCATAATTCGCCGGAATCTTTGCTTCCATCGTCGTGCCATCGCCAGCGAGCGCGAGCGGGAACGACGCAATTTCCTTGTAGGCCTGATCGAGAATCACGAACGCGCCGCTAAATTCCTTCGCGTTGAGCGGCTTCGTGAAGTTGTCGTAGAAGTAGACGCGGAAGAGACCCGCGCTCGGATACGTCCCTTCGATGTGGTGCCACTGGTCTTCGGCCATGAAGAACTGCCCGCCGTGACGCGGGTTGTGGTCGCCGTGCGCCCGGAGTTCGTAATCGATGCGGCGAGCCGATCCATCAGGACACTTGCCTGGGTCGAGGAGCTTGTTGTCGCTCCCAGGACAAGTCCAGGAAATTGACAAGGTGACCGGGATGAGATCTTTCCCATCGCGGCGGCACTTGCCAGGACCGTCGTGGACCTCCAGCTTCGTATGCGTCGGACACCACCACTTCGCATCGATGCGAATCGGGACGAGGTCCATCTTGCAGATTGGACAGGCGCCCGGTTTTTCCTCGAGGACGTCGGTGTCCATGGGACAGGTGTACAGGAGGGGCGGCAGCTTGGCGGCGGCTCCAGACGGCGCCGCTTGTTGTGCGACGACCGCCGGAGAATACCCGGCGAGCGCGAGCCCTGCTACAACGACGAGGCCGAACAGTCGATGACGCATATGTTGTATTTTACCGTGGGATTCACGCCTCAAGACCGTATTAACGACAGCTACCTGTTCCCGGCTACTCCCAGGACGCCTCCGGGATCGGCTTCGCCTCCACAATTTCAATCAGCACCTTGTCTGGCCCTTCAATGAAGAAGCTTTTGAAGCCGAACTCCGGCTTCATCGAGATCGGGTCGACGATGGTGACGCCGGCTTTTTTCATGCGGGCGAAGATCGGGTCGATTGTGCGGAACGAGAAGGCGATGTGATCGACGGCGTGCCCTTTCGTCGATTCAAACGTCGTCATCGCGTGGTTGCCGGCCCAGAGTGGCGGCACCGGTTCTGTCGCCGGTTGACGAAACACGATGATGTTCACGTTGTCGACGTTCTGCAGCGCGTTGCTGCCGGCGCTGGTCGGTCCCGGCTCCGCGATCGTTGGCGTGCGCAACCCGATGCCGAGCGTGTCGGCATACCACTTCACCGTGCGGACCGGATCGGCGGAGATCAAGTGCACGTGTCCGTAGCGATGGTTTTGATAGCCGGTCCAGACTTCGAGCAGCTCTTTGTCGGGGCCGAACGCATACATGTAGTGGAAGTTGCCGAGCGGCGTCACCGGCGTTTGAAACTGGACCCCTTTGCCGGTGAGCGTGTTGAACTCCTGCGGTCCATCGACGCCGCCCCATCCCAGATGCCAGATCCCGGTGTTCAGGGCGCTTGACGGTGTGCTGGCGACTTTCGAGAACAGCAGGAAAGAGCGCTCGGTGAACACGGCGTCGCCGCGGTTGCCAAACTTCACCGGTACGGCGCCGAAGATCTGCTCGTAGAACTGCGACGAGGCCGCCGGATCGACGACGTTCAGGTGCGCGTGATGGAAATGGACGGTGTTGTCGAACTGCGCAGGGAACACCGCGACGACCCAGAGCAAGACGATGAGGAGAGCGAAGAGCGATCGTTTCACGTCAACCTCCGTAAAGGATGCGTGTGCATCATACCGCCGCAGTGTGTATAGTAATGAAATGATAAATAAATGTCGTTCGATTCTCGTGGCTGGCGCGTTTGCGCTTCTGTGCGTGCCGGCATCGGCGCGCGCGCAAGGATTCATTAGCCCGTTTATCGGCTTCAACACGGCGACTGACGCCGCGTGCACGATCTCCAACTGTAATGGCAAGAGCACAGAGGTGGGCGTGTCGCTCGGGCAGATGGGATCGCTCTTTGGTATTGGGGTCGAGCTTGGCTACGCCAAGGACTTCTTCCAGGATCCGTTGTTGGCCAATTCGAGCATGTTGACGCTCATGACCGAGATCAGTGTCGGACCACGCATCAAGGTCGTGCGGCCGTATGCGAGCGTGGGCTTCGGCTTGCTCCGATCGAACATGGCGCTTGTCCTCGCTCCGGATCTGGTGGTGACCAACAACGATTTCGGCTGGAGTGTAGGC
>JAISPN010000250.1 GCA_031274845.1 Acidobacteriaceae bacterium | reverse complement strand
GCTGGCGGTAACCATCCCCGAACGCCGCGGCGCGTTCCGGGAGTTCTGCGCCGTCCTCGGCCGGCGGATCGTCACGGAGTTCAACTACCGTCTGAGTTCACGAGATCAGGCGCAGATTTTCGTCGGCGTCGCGACGCTCTCACGTCAGGACGGGCTGACGCTCATCGAGAGCCTCAACGCCGCCGGCTATCCCACGGTTGATTTGACGGACAACGAGACGGCGAAACTCCACGTGCGCCACATGGTCGGCGGCCGGACCGACACCGTGCGCGAAGAGCAACTCTGCCGATTTGAATTCCCTGAACGCCCCGGCGCGCTGGCGCGATTCCTCGACCACCTCGGCGACCGATGGAACATCAGCCTGTTCCACTACCGCAACCACGGCGCCGACTCGGGCCGCGTCCTCGCGGGATTCGAAGTCCCGTCCGGCGACATCACGTCGTTTCACCAGTTCCTGCACGACCTGGGCTACCAGTACACCCTCGAACCAGACAACATCGCCTATCGCCTGTTTCTGGCCTGATCGCGCCGCCACCCGTGCCGATCGCGATGTCCACGCCTGCGCGCGGAAACTCCAGCATATTTAGTAGCTACAATTATTATTGACATCCTTAATTTTTGTATCTACTGTTAATTTGTGCGCATCGAGTTCGATCCCGCCAAGGATGCCATCAACAGGCGCGAGCATGAAGGCTTGTCGCTGGCCGTGGCGGAAGAGTTCACCGCCGACGCCCTTGTGGTGCCGACATACTCCGGATCGGATCGCGTGCGCTACAAGATGATCGACGTCACAAGCGAGGGATTGCTCGCGGCGATCGTGACACCGCGCCATGACAAGATGCGGATCATCAGCCTTCGGTACGCCAACCGCAAGGAAAGGAAACTGTATGCCGACAAAATACGGACAACCGAACGCTGACAGCCCGGAGTGGACGCAAGAGGACATGGATCGAGCGGTGCCGGCGGGAGACCTCTTCCCCGCCGCTTTCAACACGACACCGAAACGCCGGGGCCGGCCACGGCAAGCCACACCCACGAAACAACTCATCAGCCTTCGGCTCGATCGGCAGCTCATCGCGGACTACCGCGCGACGGGTCGAGGCTGGCAAGCACGGATCGCTGAAGACCTGGCGGTTGCCGCGAAGCGACGCGCAAAGCGCGCGCGACTGGCCGGATAATCCGACCGCACGAACCATAGTCGCCGCGCCCGTGCCGATCGCGCGGCGTGCGTCTTGTGATTATTTGTGGGGATTGGCTCCTCAGGCTGGATTCGAACCAGCAACCCTCCGGTTAACAGCCGGATGCTCTGCCGTTGAGCTACTGAGGAATGAGATGGAAGCGCTTGCTCTACGCCCGCAATCTCGCGTCAGGGCAAGAACGTCATAGTACCTAATCGCCTCCGCGGGCGTCAATCGCCACGCGCGTCTTAGCGCGCGTCGTACGCGTTGATGAACGCGACCATCGACTGAATGTAGAGCGGCGGCGCGCCGGTGCTCGCAATGGCGGTCAGATGTGTTTTCCCTTCCAGAATCACGTTCTGAAACAGGGGCGCTTCGCGCCAGATGCGTTGCGTCTTCGCATACGGACTGTCGAACGATCCGTTGACCGCAAGAATCGGAATCGTGAGGTGCTTCAGATCGATCGTCAGCGGTTGCGCCGACACCGGCGGCGTCCCTTGCGGACGTGATGTGGCCACGCGCTGACGAAACCGATCCATCGCCGCGGCATCGTCGCCTTGCGCTTTCGGCAGCGCCTCGTCCATCGCGTCGGCCTGCGCGCGCAATGTCGGATCGCTCTCGGGAATGCCCGATCCACCAAAGCCAGCCGTGATGAAGCGTCCCGGAATCATGCTCAAAAGACGCGCCGTCAGGCTGCCGCCCATCGAGTAGCCGTGAATGTGCGCCTTCTGAATCCCGAGGTGATCCATCAGCTCGATGATGTCTTCGGCTTTACCGGTGCCGCCCGGCACCGGCCGATCGCTCTTCCCGTGATTGCGGTTGTCGAGCGCGACAATGCGGTGGTTTTTGGCAAGCGCGGGCGCGATGCCGGTGCTGAACCACATGCGCTCCGCGTTGTCGGAGTAGCCGTGAATGAGCACGACCCACGAACCGGTCGTGCCCGCGGTGAGGTAATGAATCTTGATGCCGTCGGAGGTGGTGAAGTAATCCTCTTTCGGCGACTGCGCGAGCGCCGTGGATGCACACAGCGTCAGCGCCGCAAGCGCCACCACGGATCGAATCAGTGCGTTCATCTGTCGCTCCTCAAAAACTCTCGCGCGATTCAAGCTGCGCTTCGATTTCCGGCCGGTCGCGCAAGACCGGGTGCAAGGTTTTCTCGACCATCAGCGGCAACTGATCTTCAAGGTGCGGCGAACCCGGCTGCGAGGCGTTGCCGTAGCCAAGCACGCAGTTGGCGCGCTGCGACGGACCAAACTCGATCGCGCAGACGATCGTCTCGCCATTCGCGGCGTAGTACTTGTTGCCCACCTTCTTCGTGAACGCGATCGTGCGGAAGAGCCCCGACGATCCCGCGCCGCCGTTGCCCGGCAGATCGGCCGTGCCGCTCGCAAACCGGTAGACATCGCCCCACTTGACGTCGAGCGCGCCGTAGCGCGTCATGCACTCGTCGGCCGCCGCCGCAAGCGCGGCAAGCGCGCCTTTCGGATCGGCCAGCCCGCGCGCGGTGTCGAGCGGACGATCGGGATCGAACTTCACCTTCAGCTTGGGCGCGATGCCCGCTTCGTTCACGAAGTACTTCTCGTAGAACAACTGGAACAACACACCGCCGCGACTGTCGGCATCGGTCGTGCGATCCCACTGCGCGAGGACGCGCGCCGCCTCTGTTTTTCCGTTCGCCGCCGCCAGCAGATCCGGAAGCACGCGATCGGCCAGTTCCATCCGCGTCGAGTGCTTGTTGGCGACGAACTGCTCGTAGGTGACTTTCGGCGCCGCGGTAATCAGCGTCAGCGATCGGAGCACGCGCATCTGCGGCAGCGCCTCACCGGTCGGCGCGACATACGACGGATATTTCGTCCGATCCAGATGCGGCATCGTGACGTCCCACGGCGGTTCGTTGGCGTTGTGGTGGTATCCCGCCTCGGGATCGATCGACTTCGGCAGCTCGTCAAACGTCAGGTAGTCGGTCCACAGCGTCTCCGACGTGTCGCCCGGCACGATCTTCGACCAGTACGCGTAGTCCTGCCCCGATCGGCGCGGCACGAGCCCATCAAAGACAAACATGATGTGCCCTTGATCGTCCGCGTAGTTGGCGTGCCACATCGGCACCGCCATCACCTGCAACGCCTGCTTGAACTGGTCGAGCGTCGTCGCTTCGCTCATGCGGAACCACTGCTCGAGCATGCGCGGCCGATCGAGACCGGCCACGCGCATGGCGACCGTCAAGCCGTTCTCGTCGTACACCACCGGGCCATGGACCGAACGGCGAATCTCGATCGTCTCCTCGGTGAACGACCCATCCGCTTGCTTCACCTTGATCGTCTTTGTCGATCGCTCGAACGGTTTCACCTGTCCGTCGAAGAGATACCCATCGTCTTTGAGCGTGAGCTTGTAGAAATCAACGGTGTCGATGGTGTTGACCGTGCGTCCCCATCCGGCGTGCCGGTTGAAGCCAATGACCGGCACCGGAAATCCAATCTGCGGCGTGCCGTAGAAGTCGTAGTCCGGCGCCGTCAACTGCATTTCCATGTAGCGGTAGAACGTGTTCCCCCACTCGAGGTGCGGGTTGATCAGGAGCATCGCGTGACCGGTTGTCGTGCGCGACGGCGCGAGCGACCACGTATTCGATCCGGCCGCGAACGCCTCGTCATCTCGCTGCACCTCGGCGACCTTCGTCGCGGCGCCAGATGATTTCGCCGCATTCTGAAACGCGCGCACTTCCCGCTCCATGCGCGAGGGCGAGGCCATGTAGCCGTAGTGCACCGCGCGCAGCGGATGGCCGACGACATCGACGCCGGTCACAGGCAGCACGACACGGTACTCGGGTGTGATTTTGTCGAGGTGCGCGGTGGCGTAGTCGTTGATGCCCGCGGCAAACGCGTCGAGGTATTTTCTGAACGCCGGATCTTGCGCGTCATACCACTCACGAGCGCGCTCGGGCACGCCGTTCAACTGCACCCAGCGATCGAGCGCGGCATGAGAAGCGCCCCAGTATTCCGCGGCGCGTCCGCGGGATTCGCCGTAGAGTTGCAGCAGCAGATCGGCTTGCGCCGACATCTGCGCCCATCCCTCCTGATAGAACATGTCCTCGCGGGTCGCCGCGAAGATGTGCGGCACACCGTAGTGGTCCCACAAAATCTCGCCCTTCGGGGCGGCGGGAGAACGCGCGCACGAAACGAATGTCGCGGCGGCAAGCAGCACAACCACAATCGACAGGCGACGAGGCATCACACCCTCCCTTGGGATGAATCAGGCGGCGGTTACTTTTTTCGTATCGTTTTCCCGGCGGTCACAAGGAGTTGCACGGCCGTGCCAAGAAGCCCGAGCCCAAGCCAGGCGATCGGCGCCCACGCGGGACCGGACGTCGGATACAAAATCCAGACCTCACCCGCGTTCGACGCCTGCACGACGCCGCGCGCCGCGAGAATATTCGTCAGCCCCAGCACCACCGTCCACGCGCCGCCAAACGCGGTGCCGACGATGATGACATAGCGCTGCAGCAGCATCGCGCCAATCGCGCCGACAATCGACACGACGATGATGGCGAGAGCGGGCGGATCGCCGGAGCCGACCGCGCTCCAGATCATGCTGCCGAGGAGCGCGCCCAGGCCAGCGCCCACCAGCGCGATGGCAACAAAGTACGCCAGCACCAGCACCACCGCGCCGATGAGACCGCCGACGAGCGCGCCGGCCAGCATGCCGAGCGTGTTGCCGGCGCCCATGACCGAGCTGGCGATCATCGCGCCGATGATGAATCCGTAGATCCCGAGCACGATGCGAAACAGGCGGTAGCCCGCAACGCAGGTCAGGAGGCCTGAGAGCAGCAGGACGAGCGACGCAGGCACGCCGTAAGCGGACGGCAACATATCGATGTTCACACCTCGCGTCGCCCCTCGAGCGCTTTGTGCATCGTCACATCATCGGCGTAGTCGAGATCGCTGCCGACCGGAATGCCGGTGGCAATGCGCGTCACCCTGACGCCGAGCGGCTTGAGCAGACGCGCCAGATAAATCGCCGTGGCTTCTCCGTCCACGTTGGGATTCGTTGCAAGAATCACTTCGTTCACCTGCTGTTCGTGAATCCGCGTCAGCAACCCGCGGATCTTGAGGTCGTCCGGCCCGATCCCTTGCAGCGGCGACAACGCGCCCATCAGCACGTGATACACCCCTTTGAACTCCCGCGTCCGCTCGATCGTCGTGACGTTCTGCGGCTCCTCCACGACACAGATGACGCGCAGGTCGCGCTCGCCGCTGCGGCAGTATACGCACGGATCGCTGTCGGTGATGCTGTTGCACGTCGAGCAATGCACGACGCGCGCCTTGAGCTCGCGGATCGCATCGGCCAGACGGTCCGCCTGCTCGCGCGGCGACTTCAACATGAAGAACGCGAGACGCTGCGCGCCTTTCGGACCAATCCCGGGAAGCCGTTGAAGCTCCTCGATGAGACGGGACAGAGGCTCGGGGAGCATGGACCGTGATTAGAGCGTCAGGCCGGGAGGCAGCATGCCGCCCATCTTCTGCTTGAGCGCGTCGTCCACCTTCCGGTGCGCATCGTTGATGGCCGCGACGATGAGATCCTGCAACATCACCACATCGTCTTTCGACACGACCTCGGGATCGAGCGTGAGGCTAAGCAGACGCTTCTCGCCGTTCATCGTCACGTTCACCATCCCGCCGCCGGCGGTCGCCGAGACGGAGAGCGCCACCATCTCGCGCTGCAACTGCTCCTGCATCTGCTGCGCCTGCTTCATCATCTGCTGGATGTTCACGCTTCCTCCACGTCGCGAATCTCCGCTGCCGGAAACACGTCGAGCAATGCCTGCACGCCAGTATCGCCGAGGGCCTGCTCCCGGAGCGCGCTCTTGCGCTGTGCGTCCTCCTGACGCGCCGTCACCTCGTCGGGCGATCCGGCGTGTTCCACCGTCTCCGCCGCAATCGTCACTTTCCGTCCCGCAATCCGGCTCGCCACCGCTTCCATCTGCGGCCGGTACTTCTCGAACGCCGGGCCGATTTTCTGCGCCGCTTCGAACACCAGCACGATGCGATCGTCGCTCGTATCCATGCGTTGCGCCTGCGCCACCACCGTGTTGTACAGCACAGGACTCGACTTCCGCACCTCGGACAGAAAGGCGTCCTTCAATCCACCCCGCTCTGAGGCTTGCACTGACGCAGACGGCGGCACCGGAGCCGAGACCGGAGCGGACACTGGCGTGGGCGTCGGAGTGAACGGCGCCGCTGGTGGCGGCGCTGGACTTGCCGGCATCGGACGGCGAACCGCTGACGGCGCTGCCGCAGGAACGGAACGCGCGGGCGCCGCGGCCGGAGCGGGACGCGTGGCACCACCGTCGGTCTGCTGAATCAAATCCTCAATCGCGACGAGCTTCCTCACATGAATCCACCGGAGGAGCACCATCTCGAGGTGGTAGCGCGGCTGGGCCGCGTGGCGGATGTCGAATTCCGCCCTCGTCAGCAGATCAAACGAGCGGAGCAGATCTTCACGAGAGAAACGCCTGGCGAGCGCAAGCAACCGATCGCGTTCGCCGTCCCCGGCGATTTCCGGATCGTTCGCCCGCGACGGATCGACCGACAGCACCAGCAGATCGCGCACCGCGCGCGACAGCTCCCGGCAGACAAGACGCAGGTCGTAGCCCATGTCGACGGCATGACCCGCCACCGAAAACGCCGCTACCGCATCTTCGTTCGCCACCGCTTCGAGCGTGTTCAAGAGCAAATCGCGTCCGACGAGACCGAGCACCGTCGAGACATCGTTCGGCGCGATGGTGTTGCCGGTAAACGCAATCACCTGATCGAGTTTGCTCTCGGCGTCGCGCATGCTCCCGTCAGCGTCACGGGCAATCTGCAAGAGCGATTCGTCGGCGACCTCGACTCCTTCGGCGTCAACAATCGCGCGCAACTGATCGGCAATCTGCTTCGTGCCGATCGCGCGAAACTCGTAGACCTGCGACCTGGACAGCACCGTCTCAGGAATCTTGTCCAGCTCGGTCGTCGCCATCATGAAAACCACGTGCGGCGGCGGCTCTTCGATCGACTTGAGCAAGGCGTTGAACGACGGCGTCGACAACTGGTGCACCTCGTCGACGATGAAGATTTTGTAGCGGTTTCTGACCGGCAGAATGCTCAGGCCGGCGATGATCACTTCGCGCACGTTATCGACGCCGGTGTGCGTCGCCGCGTCGATTTCAAGCACGTCGATGTCGCGGCCTTCGGCGATTTCGCGGCACGCGTCACAGACGCCGCACGGTTCCGCCGTCGGGCCGTGTTCGCAATTGAGCGCCCGCGCCAGAATGCGCGCGGTCGTCGTCTTGCCGACGCCACGCGGTCCGGCAAACACGAAGGCCTGCGCCAGCCGTCCGCTGGCCAGCGCGTTGCAGAGCGTCCGCGTCACCGCTTGCTGTCCGACAACCGCGTCGAACGTCTGCGGCCGCCACTTGCGGGCGATTACCTGATAGGCCATGCAGAATCTGACAATGGAAGTGCCACTCGTGAGCGTAAACCGCCGCGAAAACAGGTTGCGGACTGCACCGCGATCCGGAAGCGCCTGCGGCACATCTCAGGATCCAGTGAGCGCTGCTGCCTTCCGGCCCTGACGCGGTTCGTGGACTGAGATTGCACAGGTTCCGGATCGCGGTGCAATCCGCAATCCGTCAGCGACGCTCAGCATGTCCCCAAGCGCAGCCGCGCGGCAAACTCACAATGTACTACAGGCGGACAGATCTGAGGATCTGGTGATCTGGTCGCCTCGTCATCTGGTCATTGGACGATTGGGGACACATCTGAACCGCCTGCGCTCAAACGCTCGGCCGTTCACAGCACGATGCGTACATGAATGCGTGGGGAGATGCTGACTGTGGGGTGAGTGAGTCGCCGCGTAAAACCCCGATCCGTCAATCACCAGACGACCAGATGATGAGATGACCCAATGATCAGCGCGGCTTGACGACCTCGGCGGCGATGAGCGCCAGCGCATTCGTGCGCGCCTGTTCGTCCGGAAGCGCATCCCAGGCACGGAGAAGCGCCTGCATCTGCCCGGCGTGTAACGGGTCCACACCCGCTCGGCACAGATCGATGAAACTGTCATACCCAAACGCCTGGGCAATGCTGTTCAGCGTCTCCCACCGCGTATTGCGTCCGTTCTCCACGGCGGACACCGACATCAGCGCAATGCCCGCCCGCTCGGCAAGCTCACTCTGCGTCCAGTTCGCCGAGAACCTGAACGACCGGATCAAGTTCGCCAAGTCGTCATATCTGGTCATTGCATCGGGTCATTTCATCTGGTCATTGATCGATCTGGTCATCGGGTCATTGAACGATTGAGAGCAACAGCGTCTGTCGTGAGCACGTGGCCCCTTGACATGCCCCAATTCCGTCAATGACCAGACGACCAGATGACGAGTTCACCAGATATCTCGAGTTACCAGTTGAGCCGGAGACCGCCGCTGCCGGTGACCGCGTGGCGGCTGCCTGAGATCGCGGTCTGATAGCTAATCGAACCGTAGAGCGTGAAGAGGCCAGAGAGCCGCGTGTCGCCGCCGCCGCCCAGGTCGACCCAGCTATTGCCGTAGGTCGCGCGGAGGGAGGTCGCATCGATCTGCATCGCGCTCGATCCCGCCAGATCCTTCCACACGCTCACCCGCGCCCACAGCGT
>JAISPN010000236.1 GCA_031274845.1 Acidobacteriaceae bacterium | reverse complement strand
GGGATCGTCGCCGACGAAGTGGACTGTGGAGACCCGCTTGGTGGTGCCACGCGTCATGCACGCCTCTGATCCTCTGCGCCTGCAGCCACCGCGCCGTGCCGGTGCGCTGTTCCCGCTCGCAGAACGCCGCCATGGCAAAAGACTGCACCGAAGGCGGAATCGATTGGAGTTGATGTGGACAGAAACCGCCCGCAACACATCAGCGCGCATGAAACGTGTGGATCTCCTCGTCGGAGCCGCCGAGCGAACGGCTGTCGCCTGACGGCCTATAAGACAGTGTACGCGACAATCGCTCATTCCTTCCATCTTCGGTCCGCCTTCGAGCCGCCAGACGAAGCCTGTAAGGAGACGTGTCAGGTTCTCCTGCCGCCCCGCGTATACTGAACACCGCGCGCCAATTGAGACGCGCCCCCTCCGCGGATCTCACTCGCAACGTGACGCCAATGTCGTTGTCTGGCTGGGGCCAACTCGCCGTGCCGGGCCAGGAACTCCGCTCCGAACATCTCGACGTCCTCACCAGAGACGCCGTGCTGACGCGCGGTCTCGGACGCTCGTACGGCGACTCGTCGCTGCCGCCGCCCGACCGTCCGGTCGTCGTGGCGACGCCGCTGGCCGATCGCTTGCTCGCCTTCGACGAGCAGACCGGCGTGCTACGGGCCGAGGCGGGCTATTCACTGCAACAGCTCTATCAGGAATTCGTCCCGCGCGGATGGTTCACGCCGGTGACGCCCGGCACGCAGTTCGTCACGCTCGGCGGCATGGTCGCGGCCGATGTCCACGGCAAGAATCATCACGTCGACGGCACGATCGGCCGCCACCTGCGCCGGATCCGCCTGCGCGTCGCAAGCGGCGACATCGTCATCTGCTCACCCGACGACGAACGCGATCTGTTTCGCGCCACCGTCGGCGGCATGGGGCTGACCGGCCACATCCTCGATGTCGACGTACAGCTCACGCGCATCCCCTCGCCGTGGATCATCGGCGCGCAGTATCAGATCCCAAACATCGACGAGTTCCTGCGCACGCTAAAGGAGACCGCGTCCGTCTGGCCGTTCACGATGGGATGGATCGATTGCCTCTCGCGCGGACCGAGCCTGGGCCGAGGCGTGTTGATGTGCGGCCGATGGGCGACACCGCAAGAAGCCCCGGCACAAGCGCCGCCAAGATTGACCAGACTCCCGATTCCCTTCACCTGCCCCTCGTTTGTGATGGGCCGCCTTATTGGCCGCATTTTCAACGAGGGCTACTACCGGTGGAACAAGTCGACGCCGCCTCGGATCATTCACCCGCTCAAATTCTTCTACCCGCTCGACACGCTGCTCGACTGGTACCGTCTCTACGGACGCCGCGGCTTCACGCAACACCAGTCGGTCATTCCCGAAGAGGCCGGTCCTGGCGCCGTCAAACAGCTGCTCGAACTCCTGACCTCGCTCGGCGTCGCGTCATTCCTCTGCGTGATTAAAGACTGTGGCGATCAAGGTGACGGCCTGCTCTCGTTCCCCATGCGCGGCACGTCAATCGCGCTCGACATTCCCGTACGTGACAATACCCAACAGGTGATCGATCGCTTGAACGCATACGTCATCCAGACCGGCGGACGGATTTATCTCGCCAAGGACGCCTTCACCCGCGCCGAACACTACCGCGCGATGGACCCGCGCGTCGACGAGTTCCTCGCCATTCGACGGCAGTGGGACCCACACACGCGCATTCGCAGCGCGCAATCCGTCCGCCTCTTCGGAGATCACGCGTGAACATCGTCATCCTTGGCGCGCCAAAAGGGATCGGCCGCGCCGTCGCCCGCGCGCTCGCGCTGCGCGGCGATCGACTCTTCCTGCTCGGCCGCGACACCACCGACCTCGAACAGACCACGACGGATCTCGCGATCCGAAGCGGACGATCACCCGTCGCCGGCGCCGCCATCTGCGATCTCTCATCACCGCAGACGTTCGCGCCCGCGCTCGCCGCCGCCATCGACGCGCTCACGACCGTGGACGCCGTCGTCGTCACCGCTGCGGACTTCGCCACGCAGACCGCGCTTGAAGCCGACCTGGCGCGCGCAGAACATCTCCTCAACATCGATTTCACAAACACGGTGCTCTTCTGCGAGCACGCCAGAACATCGGCGCTCGCTCGTGGCGGAACGCTGTGCGTGCTCAGCTCGGTTGCTGGCGATCGTGGACGAAAGCCGGTCGTCCTCTACGGCGCGGCCAAGGCGGGACTCTCGCACTACCTCGAAGGACTCGATCACAAATTCCGCGCGAGCGGCTTGCGCGTCGTCTGCGTCAAACCGGGATTCGTGAAAACCGGCATGACATCTGGCCTCAACCCCCCACCCTTTGCCGGCGAACCCGATGGCGTCGCCGCCGACATCGTCACCGCCATCGACCGCGGCACGCCCGTGGTCTACACGCCGGCGATCTGGTGGCTGGTGATGCAGGTGATCAAAAGACTCCCCCGCGCCGTGATGAGAAAGATTGAATTTTAAAATCTGGTCGTCTGGCCACTGAATGATTAGGAGCGCCAGCTTCGGAGGTGGACTCGTTACGGCGTGAAATGCCTTGATTCATCAACGAGCAGATGACTAGGCGACGAGATCATTGAGTAGCCAGATGACGCGATGATTGCGGTGCGGTCTCACGGTGTGGGAGCACGCCCGCTACTAGCATTCCGGCCAGTTCGATGATGCCGTCGCCACAAGCGCCAGTGGTAACGATGTCGGCCTCTCTCTTCAGTGACGGTAGCGCGTTCGCCACCGCCACCGCCAAGCCACACATCGCCAGCAACGGGTGATCGTTC
>JAISPN010000154.1 GCA_031274845.1 Acidobacteriaceae bacterium | reverse complement strand
TGCGCGGTGAAGCACAATGCGCGCCGCGCCTTTCTCGGGCAGGTGGGTGTCGCGAGCGTCTCGCTGCTGTGGCTCGGCCTTGCCTCCACTGGCGTGGTGTCGTTGCCGGTGTCCGTGCTGGAAGCGGCGGGTGTGCAGAGCAACGGCAACGAACGCCGTTATCCGATTCCCGCAAGTGACGGCGTTACCGTCGACAAGAGCGCGCAACTCATCCTCGTGCGCTATGCCAGTCACGTCTACGTCTTCGCGCTCTCGTGCCCGCATCAGAACAACGCGGTGAAGTGGAATGCGAAGGCGGCCCGGTTCCAGTGCACCAAGCACGACTCGGAGTATCAACCGGACGGCTTACACGTGTCAGGACGCGCCACGCGAAACCTCGATCGCTACGTCATCCACCGCGACGGTGATTCGGTGGTCGTCGACCTCCGACGCTGGATCCAGTCCGACAAAGATTCCGCAGGATGGACGGCCGCCACAATCGCGGTGTAGTTCTGATGTAGTCATTGGGTGATCTGGTGAGGGATGCTCAGCTAACCACGCGACGGCGTCTTCGGCGGCGATCTATTTCCGGCAGATGGGATCTGCCGGTTAGCCCACACGTCTGAGGAATATTTCCAAGACCCGCTCGTGAACAAGCCGCGCGCACACCGGACGCGAGTGTCGAGGCTTGCCGCCGGGCATTCTAGATTCTAGAATAACGAATGCCTCAAGGTCTGCTGCCGCAGGACATGATCGTGTTGGTCAAGCTGGTGAGCTATGGGGGCGAGCGTCCGCCGATTACTCAAGTGGCTGACGATTTGGCGCTAAGCCCGTCTCAGGTCCATGCGTCGTTCAAGCGCCTTGAGCGAGCTCGCCTGATTGACGTTCAGACGGGTCGGCCTCTGCGAAAAGCGGTCGAAGAGTTCCTCGTTCATGGCGTGAAGTACGCGTTTCCGGTGCAGCGCGGTGAGACCACGCGCGGCATGCCGACTGCGCACGCCGCTCCTCCGCTATGTGATCAGATTGCGGGAAACGGCGATCTCCCGCCAGTATGGCCAGACCCGAACGGCAAGGTGCGTGGTGCCACTCTTGAGCCACTGCACAAAGTCGCGCCGAAAGCTGCCCGAAAGGATCCGGCCCTCTACGAGTTGCTAGCGCTCGTCGACGCGTTACGCGATGGACGGGTGCGCGAGCGGCAACTCGCAGAGAAGGAGCTGAGCGTGCGGCTGCGGAGGCAGCTTCGTGGCTGATCCGAATCGTGTGCTCTTTGAATCCGTCGTGCAATTGCTCGCGCCGCTGCTCAACGAGCTTGTGTTCGTTGGTGGTTCCACAGCCGGGTTGTTCATGACCGATCTGGCAGCGAGCGGTATCCGGCCGACACAAGATGTCGATGCGATTGTGGATGTGACATCCTACGCGCAGTACGCCGCCCTTTCGGAACGGCTGCGCGCGCTGGGGCTCGTCGAGGACACCACGCCAGGCGCGCCACTCTGCCGGTGGCGGCGGGACGATCGCATCATCGACGTCATGCCGATAGACGAGCATGTGCTTGGCTTCAGCAACCGGTGGTACCCGGCCGCAATCGAAACAGCCCAAACCATCAGCATTGCCGGACGCCATGTGCGAGTCGTCACTCCCGCACTGTTTGTTGCCACGAAACTGGAGGCGTTCCATGGCCGTGGGGGGAATGACATTTTCGCGAGTCACGATCTCGAGGACATCATCGCTGTCGTTGATGGACGTCCGGAGATCGTGAGCGATGTCACGGCGGCATCAACGGATGTCCGCCGCTATATCGCCTCCGAGTTTCAAGCACTGCTCGACAATCGAGACTTTGTCGAAGCGCTAGGTGGCTTTCTTCTCCCTGACGCGGCGAGTCAGCGACGGCGCAACCTGCTCCACGAACGCCTCGCTGTGCTCTCGACATTGCGCTGACGGCGTTTGGAGCGAACGTATTCCAGAAGCGGAGCCGTCGGTGTGACGCCTGCTGATGACGGTCGTCGCTAGTGAACGACCATGTGCTGAGAAACGCGAAGGAGGAATCAGACGATGTCTGATGTAGACGCAATCATTGCGCTGGAGCGAGCGGTTCTCGATCGGTGGGGTGCGGGTGATCCGCGCGGGTACCTGGAGATCATGGCGCCCGCGGTGACGTACTTCGATCCGTTCCAGGAGCAGCGCGTGGATGGTCTTACGGCGATGACGGACCTGTTCGCGCCGTGGACCGGGAAGATTCAGGTGGATTGCTACGACATGGTCCGCCCCAACGTGCAGCAGCACGGCGATGCCGCCTTGCTCACGTTCAATCTCGTGAGCTATCGGCGGCGGCCGGACGGCACAACACATCCGATCGCTCACTGGAACTGCTCTGAGCTGTATGCCCGTTTCAATGGCGCGTGGCGGATCGCTCACAGCCACTGGTCGTTCGTGAAACCGGAACTGAAGCAGACGATCACCGAAGAGGCATGACACCCGTCAGGCGGCGGTGAGTACCCAGAGAAGAAGTCCGGTCACAGCCATAAGAATCACCGCGATCATCATCGTGCCGATGATGATCGAAATACGCTGGCGTCGTGGCATGGGAAGAGACGGCGTATACGCAGCGATGATGGCTTTCAACAGCGAAATATTGTTGGCGTTCGCGACGCGAATCGTGCGTGCGATAACAACGATCCAGAGCGCGAGCGCGATCGTCTTGGTGATGATGGACGTGACGGACACTCGTCTCTCCCTGTAAAACGCGGTGTTCAGCGTTGCATCAACCGAGCACCCAGACCGGGAGATGTGGTCAACGGCGTTGAGGAAGCTGTTGTAACGCCTTGGGATCTGGAATGGGAGTCCACGCCATCAACGCACGTTCGACCTGTGGGCCATTGGACTCAAGCCAGGTGCTCATCGCAGGCCCTGCCGATGTTCCATACACGCGATGGGAATACACGACGTTCATGCCGGCGCCGTCAACCAGAGCAAAACGCGCGAATGCGGCTTCGAGAAACGCCGGGTTGCCAAGCACGGCGACGATCAGGTGCTCCGCGGCGCGGTCGGCCGTTCGAGGTGTGGAGTCTGTGCGCAAAATTTTCCCCAGGCGCTGATACGAGCCGAGCACCGTGTTTGCCACATCAGCCAACTGTTCTCCTGTTGACGTGGACTCGTACACGTTGAGTGTGACCATGTCTTCCCATGAGGTCAGGTCGGCTTGCGCATGAGGGGTGAACTCATGTTGTCCACCGTTTGACCACTGATGCACGTACTCGGTGCCGAGAAAGGCAAACGTCATGGTCATGGGTTTTGGTGCGGAGGACTGGGCGGAGGCGAGCGGCGCCGCAAGCGAGAGCAACACCAGCGCGAAACGTATGCGGCTCAACACGGTTTCACATTTCATGGCTGCACGCGTGAATGACGTTCGATTTTATCAGTCGTCACGCGTCCTCGCTGTTCCCGAGGACACACGAAGCCGAGCCGTTGGTGGCTGGCGTGATCGGTCAGCGGTTAGGGGCAGCGCGAATATTCGAGATTCCAGAATAGCGAACGCGCGGCCATGCAGCTGGTGGTGTGCATGGCCGCGCGCAGGACGATCACGTCGACTTACGGCCGGTGTCCGATGCTGACGAGCGGTGCTGGTACGGTCAGATTGGGCATCGGTTGGGCGGTGAAGAACGCGCGGCACGGACGTAGGAGCAGGCGCGCCATGGCGACCGAGCGTGCTTGCCGCGCGGAGTCGGTGGCGATGCCGGTGTTGGCGTACATCTGCCGATAGAGCTTCGAGATCAACACGAAGGCGAGACGCGACTTCAGCGAACGGACGGCGTTCGATCGTGCCCATACCCGGCGGAGCGAGTAGAAGCGATCCCAGACGGCTTGCGTGCGGCGCCTGATCTCGTCGGGCGACATCACCGGGTGTTCGATATACACCTTCGGCCGTGACTCCTGCGGGATGAGCCAATGCCGGGTCACCGGCACGCCGTCGATCTGCTCGGCTGTTGCGCTGATTTCCTGTTCCCAACGTTCGAAGTCGAGCGTTCCCGGGAAAGGGGTGAGCATCACGAACTGCGCAAAGGTGACGCCTGCGCGATCCGCGAGATCGGCTGTCGCCTCGAACGTCGAGGGATCGTCGCTGGGGAGACCGAAAATAAACGACCCGAGGATGTGGATGTCGTGTTGCCGGAAGACGCGGAGCCGTTCGACGAGTTCCTCGCCGGCAAGGTTGAACCCTTTGTAGACGTCCTTGAGTCCGGCCGGCGTGACCGATTCAACGCCGACAAGTGCGCCGCGGATTCTGGCGCGCCGCATCGCCGTCAGGAACTCGGGATCTTCTGCCGCTTCCATCGTGATCTGCGTGAAGAACACCATGTCGTCTGGCATGGCGGCCAGACGTTCCATCAGATGAAAGCGCTCGGCGCGGATTGCTTCGAGTTCGTGCAGGCGTGACGGATCGCTGCGTCGCCGCGCCTGCGCGAGATCGCTGAGCGAGACCGGATAGAAGTTGTCGTCCGCGAGCGCAATGAACCGGAAGCCTCGACGTCTGAGTTCGACGACCTCGGTCAGCGTGGCCTCGACCGCCGCTTGCCGCGGCTGCTGTCCATCGGTGCGCCAGACGGAGCAGAAGGAGCAGTGCTTCGGGCATCCGCGCACGGTTTGGACCGACGCCCACATGTAGCGTCCTTCCGGCAGGAGCGACCATCGCGCGGGTTTGAAGCTGCCGCCGCCGACGCGGCCGGAGTCATACACCGGCTTCGGATCACCTTTGACGATGTCGTCAAGCACCTGTTCCCAGACAGAATCGCCATCGCCTTTGACGATGGACGTGGCGCCTCCGAGCGAGCGGGCTTCTTCGGGATAGAGCGTCGCGTGAATGCCACCGAACACGACATGGGCGCCGCGTGCCTGTATCGCGCGGCCCAGTTCGTAGCCGCGAAGCGCATTGCCGGTGTGAATTCCGAGACCGACGATATCGCCGGGTTGGACCTCCTCAACGGCAAAGGGTTCGAGGGTTTCGTCGCGGAGCTCAGGCGTCGAAAATCGATCCGGCGTTGCGGCGGCAAGCACATACAACCATCGCGGCGTGATGACGGCGGTGCCAAACGAGACGTGACTTGGATTGACGAGAAACACACGCATGGATGATGCCTGCACCTAACATGAAGAAACCGGTATCGGTCGGTGTGAACGATACCACGCCTGAGATAAGAAGCTCTCACACCGGCTTTTTGTGAGGAGCCCCCGAGTGGTGGATGACGAACCGCGTGCCGGACGTCGGGGGATCTTTAACTGTGGGGAAAGCTTGGCTGGGAGGCAGGGATTCGAACCCCGATAATCGCGTCCAGAGCGCGATGTCCTACCGTTGAACGACCTCCCAGTGTGGGTCTACGCGTGTGGCAGGAAATGTTGATTATATAACGTGACGCGTCGCCCTCAGCAAGGGGCGATCCATTAGGCGGGCGTAACGGCTACAATGCCTCGCTGCGACCTTCGGACACTGGTCGCTCATTGTCACGGAGGCATTTCCATGTCACGAAGCATTCCCCGGGGATTGCTGATCTCCGGCGCGCTGTTCGCCGCGGCGCTCGCTGGCGGCTGGAGCGTTCAAGCGCAAGCGCCCGCGAAACAGTCGTGGGAGGGCTACCCGCCCACCAACAACCTTCCGAATCCGTACACCACGGTTGAAGGCTACTTCAAGCTGGGTCGCCCGTCAGGTTCAACGAGCGCGGTCGACATCGACCGGGACGGCAAGACGATCTGGTTTGCCGAGCGCTGCGGCTCGAACACCTGCGCCAACACGCCGGACATCGACCCGATCTATCACTTCGCCGCGGACGGCAGCCTGATCAAGAGCTTCGGCAAAGGGCTCATCATCTTTCCGCACGGCATCTACGTCGACAAGGACGACAACATCTGGGTGACGGATGGGCAGGACAACGCGCCACCCGCCGGACGTGGCGGCGGCGGTGCGGCGCCGGTGGGACCAAACCCGGCGGCGACGAAAGGACATCAGATCTGGAAGTTCAGCCCGAACGGCGATGTGCTGATGACCATCGGCAAGGCTGGCGGCGCGACCGGTCCGACCGAATGCTGCTGGCAACCAAACGACGTCATCACCAATGCGGCTGGCGAAATCTTCGTCACCGAAGGACACGGCCAGAATCCGAACGATCGGATTGTCAAGTTCGACAAGAACGGCAAGTTCCTGCAGGCGTGGGGCAAGCGTGGCACCGGCGAGCTTGAGTTCAACCAGCCGCACGCGCTGGCGTTCGACTCGCAGGGGCGTCTCTTCGTCGGCGATCGCGCCAACAACCGCATCGTGGTGTTCGACAAGAACATGAAGCAGGTCGCGGACTGGCCGCAGTTCAGCCGTCCGAGCGGCATCTTCATCGACAAGAACGACATCCTCTATTCCGCCGACTCCGAATCGGGTGGCGTCAATCCGGCGCACGGTCAGTGGACGCGTGGCATCCGCATCGGCAGCGCGAAAGACGGCAAGGTGACGGCGTTCATTCCCGATCCGCTCCCGCTCTGTCCGCAAGGGCAGCGGCCGGGCGATCCGCCGACGTGCGCGTCTGGCACGTGGGTCGCGGAAGGCGTGGCCGTCGACGATGCCGGGAATGTGTACGGCGCGGAAGTCGGTCCGCGGAAGATGCAGAAGTACGTGAAGAAATAGTCAGCCTTCAGACTGGATGCACGGACGCGTCAGCGTTCGTGCATCCCCCTCGCGTTCGGCCTTCCTCACTAGTTCTCGATAATCCCGGTGGAGTAGACGGCGTCTCCTGACGACAGGCAGACGGGATGGTCCGTGGCGCGGTTGACACCATTTCGAATGGTGAAGCACATATAGAGCGCGACACCGACGAGCAGGTGAGAGACGGCCACTTCGGCCAGCGCCGCGGTGCCGTAAAAATGGACGCACGACCATAAGAGGAACGCCACGCCCAGACAGGCGGCGACGACCTGCTTGTAGTTCTGTTTATCTTCACGCACCAGCAGCACCATCATGTAGCCACAGGAAATCACGACGATGCCCGCGCCGGTCTTGCACGTGTTGTCGTGCATGATGTCGTTGATGGTGCCGAGCTGCCAGGGCCGTACAGGGATGAAAATACCGATGGTCACCAAGGCGCACCCGATCGTCACGAGCGCCATGAGGAGCGGGCTTTTCTTGTTCAACAATTTCAGGAACAGCCGCGCCGAGTAGATCATGATCGGATCGAGGGCGAAGATATAAAACGCCAGAAACGCCATGCCGTCGAGACGCCATCCGATGGCGGACAGCGACTCGTTGACGACGTCAAACCGCCGGCACAAGAGGACCACGAACGGGATCGTCCACGCGGTCATCACGGCCATGAGGACGAAGATTTGAGCTTTGAAGTTTCCCCTGATGGTCATGGGTGGAGCGGCACGGATTTCAATCGCCAGCCTCGATGTCGATGATGGACAGCGCCTGCACGTCGCGGCAAAGGAATGGGTACAAGTGATACCTCGTCCATAGAAGAATACAGAAAGAAAGGCCGTCTTTCACGGTACTCTCGAAGGCAATGGATCGAGAGGGGCTGGACCACACGACGGTGTTCACGGACGGCGCGGCCAAAGGCAACCCTGGACCCGGCGGCTGGGGCGCCATCATCGTCACGCCTGATGCGATGGTGATGGAACTTGGCGGCGGATCGCGTCACACGACGAACAACAAGATGGAACTAAGCGGCGCCATCGCCGCGCTCGACGCAATCGACGCGTCGTCAGGTCCCGTGACGGTCTACACAGACTCCACCTATCTGATTCAAGGCATCACGCAGTGGGTGTGGGGATGGCGCAAGAATGGATGGCAAACGGCCGCTGGCGGCGAGGTAATCAATCGCGATCTGTGGGAGCGGCTCTTCGCGTGCGCGAGCGCGCGTGGCGCAAAGGGGATCGAGTGGCAGTGGGTCCGCGGACATGTCGGGACTGCTGGCAACGAACGGTGCGATGCGATTGCGGTCGGCTTCGCGCTCGGCCGGCCGCCGGATCTCTATCGCGGGCCGCTCGCGCGCTACGCGATCGATGTGCTCAGCGTGCCGGCGCGCACATCGTTGCCAGAGCGTCCGCGTGCCTCCGCTGGACGCGCAACGGCTGCCAAAAAGCCCTATGCGTATCTGAGCGTCGTTGACGCGGTGCCGATGCGTCATGCGACCTGGGCCGAGTGCGAACGGCGCGTGAAAGGACAATCGGGCGCGCGGTTCAAGAAAGCGATGAGCGCCGCCGACGAAGCCGCCATTCTTCGCGAGTGGGGCGTCGCGCTCAAGCCGTAAAGACGATGAACGAGCGTCGAACCGCGGACGGGACGAAAAACTACATCACCCCCAGCGGGTTGCAACGGCTGAGAGACGAGCTGCGGTTTCTGCTCACCCGAGAGCGGCCGGCGGTGACGCAGGTTGTCGCGTGGGCGGCTGGTAACGGCGATCGCAGCGAGAACGCGGACTACCAGTACGGCAAACGGCGGCTGCGTCAGATCGATCGCCGGATTCACTTCTTGCGCAAACGGATCGATGCCGCGCACATCGTCGATCCGGAATTACCTCGGCGGGGGCCGATGGCAACGCAGATCTTCTTTGGCGCGACGGTGCGGTATGCCACCGCCACCGGCGGGGAGCGGATTGTGCGCATCGTGGGTGTTGATGAGATCGATGTGGATCGTCATTACATCAGCTGGATCTCGCCGCTGGCGCGCGCGTTGATGAAGGCGCGCGAAGGCGAGACGGTCGTCGTGCACGCGCCAGCCGGACGCGAATCGCTGGACATTCTGGAGGTCCGCTACGAGCGGATTCCCATGGAGCCGTTCAGGGAACCGCCGGGCGCCGAAGCGGCACCGAAACCACATTAGGGCATTGGCCGTTTGCCCCAGTTGCCCACTATGCTTACAGTAATTACGACATCGGTTCACGGTCATCCGCAACGGGCGGAAAGGAGAGACATGAAGAGGTTGTTCAATCTAGCGCTGCTGCTCACGCTGGTGCCGGCGGTAGCCGGGGCTCAAACGAACGCGGGCCAGTTGAAACCGGAAGCGGACGTACCGTTCACGATGACTCAGGTGGCCACCTTCGAGTGGCCATGGCGCATTGCGTTCCTGCCTGACGGGCGCATGTTGATTACCGAGAAGACCGGCCCGGTGTGGCTGGTGACGCAGACTGGCGAAAAGACGCCGATCAGCAACGTGCCGGCGGTGTTGTACCAAGGGCAGGGCGGGATGCTCGGCGTGTTCACGTCGCCGCACTACGCGACCGATCACAGTGTCTACCTCACGTATGCGGAACCGGGCGAGGAGGCGGGGACGTCGGGTCTCGCGCTGGCGCGCGCGAAGCTGTCGATTGGCGACGGCAAGGCCAGTCTTGACGATCTGCAGGTGCTCTGGCACGACATGGCGAAAGGGCGCGGCGGTCAGTTTGGCGCGCAGATCGCGTTTTCGCCAGATGGGCAGTATCTGTTTCTCACCGTGGGCGATCGTCAGCGGATGACGCCGGCGCAAGATCCGAATTCGCCGCTCGGCAAAATTTTCCGTCTCACGCTCGACGGCAAGCCGGCGCCGGGAAACCCGATGGCCGGAAAAACCGGCGGGTCGTCGTTGCCGATCATCAACCCGCCGAGCGACACGGAGAAGGCCAAGACCGCGCAGGTGCTCAGCACGTACACGGTGCAAGGACCGAATCTGGTCCCGGCGATGACGTGGAGCAGTGGTCACCGCACGCCGTACGGTTTGGCGTTCGCGCCCGACGGCAAATTGTGGGAACTCGAACATGGGCCGCGCGGCGGCGACGAGTTGAATCTGATCGAGCCGGGCAAGAACTACGGCTGGCCGGAAGTGTCGTACGGCGTGAACTACAACGGCGTGCCGATTCCGAGCCCGGACACGAAGGACTTCGCGAAGCCGGTCATCTACTGGACGCCGGTCATCGCGCCCGGCAATCTCGTGTTCTACAAAGGCGCCATGTTCCCGCAGTGGAACGGGTCGGCGCTCATCAGCGGCATCGCGACCACCTCGCTGAGCCGTGTGACGTTTGACGGTAAGGGGGGCGCCACGCCGGCGGAACGCTGGAATGTCGGCAAGCGGCTCCGCGATGTCGAGGTGGCGGCTGACGGCGCGATCTGGCTGCTCGAGGACAACAAAACGGGTGGGCTTTACCGCGTTACACCAAAGTAATCTCGATCTGATTGACTGATTTTTCCGCGAGGAGTGTGTCGAGGGTGCCAATGAAACGGACGTTCTTGTTGTTCGTGTTGATGTGGGTCGTGGTGTCGGCGTCCGCGCTGACATCACCCCAGGCGGCGGCGCAGGCGCCGCAAGCATCGCAAGCGTTGCCCCCCGGGTACGTCGGAAGCGAGACGTGCGCGCAGTGTCACGACGCGTCCGAGGCGAGCATTCGTCAGACCAAGCATGGCCGGGCCGCCGATGCGCGTACGCCGATGGCGACGCTCGGCTGCGAAAGCTGTCACGGTCCGGGGCAGGCGCACGTCGACGATGATGAGAAGAAGCACATTCGAACACTGTCGGCGAAAGCGCCGGCGGACGTGAATCAGACGTGTCTCACCTGTCACAACCGCGGCGATCATGCGGCGTGGGAGGGGAGCGTCCACGAGTCGCGTAATCTCGCGTGTACTACCTGCCACAGCGTGCACGCGTCGAAGTCGTCTGAACATCAATTGGTGAAGAGCAGCGAGACCGAGGTGTGCGCGACTTGTCATCGCGCGCAGGTGTCCAAGGTCGAGCGCTCGATGTCACACATGCCGGTGCGCGAAGGCAAGATGTCGTGCTCGTCGTGCCACAACCCGCATGGATCGGTCACGAACGTCAAAGCGCTCAAGACCGGGACTTCGGTGAACGAGAGCTGCACGAGCTGTCATGCCGAGATGCGCGGACCGATGTTGTTCGAGCACGCGCCGGTGCGCGAAAACTGCGTGACCTGTCACGATCCGCACGGGTCGTCGAACGACCGGATGCTCACCGCGCGTCTGCCGATGCTCTGTCAGCGGTGCCATGTCTCCACCCGGCATCCCGCGTCGGTGTACGACAACGCGGCGGTCACCACCAGCAAGAACAATCGCATGCTCGGACGATCGTGCGTGAACTGTCACTCGAACATCCACGGGTCGAACCACCCGTCGGGTCAGTTCTTCATGCGCTAGTCGCGAAAGCCAGGACTATGTATCGAGTGTTCGTGATTGCGTGCAGTTTGTGGATGGGCATGGCGCTTCCTGCGTACGCGCAGCAGGAGCAGACGCCGGACGCCGACAGCGAGGCGAGCCTGTTTGCGCCGACGTGGAATACGTTTCAACTGCTCGGCCGCGTCAGCAGCATCTCCGGCGATGCGGCCCGATGGCAGCGCTACGACGATCTCCGGAACGGTCTCCTGTTCACGGACGCGCGTCTACAGCGCGGGACGGATCAGTGGAATCTCACGGCCGGCGCGGACAACGTCGGCTGGCGAAATCAGCGCTATTTCGGCAGCTACGAGCGGATCGGCCTGCTGAACATCAGCGGGACGTGGGATCAGATTCCGGAGTTCTACAGCGCGACCACCCGGACGCCGTATACCTCCGCTGGTGGCGGCGTGCTGGTGCTCGACAACGCAGCCCGGCAGGTGGGCAACTACTCGGCGTTTGTGCCGCTCGCCACGCCGTTCAATTTGCAAGAGCGCCGCGATATTGGTGATCTCCACATCAGCCTGACGCCGACACCGGCCATTGACGTCACGGGTGGATTCACGACAACGAAGCATGACGGCACGTTGCCGTGGGGCGCCAGCTTCGGGCTCAACAACACCACCGAAGTCGCGATGCCGTACGCGTCCCGCACGAACGACGTCGACATGGGGCTCTCGTGGACGAATCAGCGCGCGATGCTGCGCGCGGGCTACAGCGGCTCGTGGTTCAACAATCAAAACGACACGCTCGTGTGGGACAACCCGCTCGTCGCCAGCGGGTCGACAACATCGACCGCGCCGAGCCAGGGCCGGACCGCGTTGTGGCCGTCGAATTCAATGCAGACCGTGAGCACCACGGGCTACGCCAAGTTCGCCCATCAGACGCAGGTGACCGGATCGTTCTCCTTCGGGTGGATGAACAATAACCAGCCGTTGCTGCCGTTTACGATCAACAGCGCGCTGCCGCAGTTGACGCTGCCGCGCGATACGACGGACGCGTCGGCGCAGACCGTGGCGACGACCCTTGGTGTCGTGTCGCGGCCGCAGAAGTCGTGGCGTCTGAGCGCGCGCTTCCGCCAGTACGACTACAACAACAAGACGCCCGAGACGTTGATTCCGCAGTTCATCAGCTACGACACGTCGCTGTCGACGAGCGTTACCGGCGGACCGGAACTCCGCTCGTACAGCCGCGACACCTTCGACGCTGACGCCACGTGGACCGGGCTCGCGCCGTTGGCGTTCACGGTCGGCTACACCAACAACCACAACGGCTACGATTACCGCACCTTCACGTCGACGAACGAAAACGTCGTCCGCGTTTCGGCCGATGCGGTTGGCGCAGCGTGGGTGACGTTCCGCGCGCACTACGAGCATGGGAACCGGGTGGGGTCGGGCCTCGACGAAGCGTCGCTGGTGGAGATCGGCGAGCAGTCGCAGATGCGTCAATACGATCTGGCAAATCGCGTCCGCGATCGGGTCGTCGGCCAGATCGATCTCACGCCCACCGAGCAGTTGACGCTGAGCGTCAGCGGCGGCACGGGGTCGGATCACTTCAACGACAGCTACTTTGGATTGACGGGATCGGATTTCAGCAACGTCTCGTTCAGCGCCGATTATCTGCTGCCGAAAGACGTTGGCGTCGGCGCGAGCTACAACTACGAGCGCTATGCTGGCACGCAGCGGTCGCGGTCGGCCACAACCGCCGCGGATGCGGCGAATGCCGCGCGCGACTGGACCGCCGATTCGAGGAACATCATCAATTACGTGTCGCTCTACGTGCGGCCGCCACGGATCGGCCGGACCGAGACACGCATTTCGTACGACTACTCGCGCGCGCGCAACAACATCCTCTACACCGTCGGCTCGGCGCTGCCGACGCCGTCGCCGCTGCCAGAGACGTTCAACACGCTGCAGGATCTGCGTTTCGACGCGCGGTACCGGATGACGGGACACTGGACGGCGACGTTGAGCTATGTCTACGAACCCTATCGGGTGTTTGATTTTTCGTTTGATCCCAGCGTGATCGACAGCATCGCGCAACCGGGTGCGATGCTACTCGGCTACACGCAGCAGCCGTATACGGCGCACACGGGGATGTTCGGCGCCAGCTATCACTGGTAAATTTTAAAATGTCATCGGAGGCAGGAATGAAGGGAATGAAGACGATCATGATCATGAGCGGTGTGCTCAGTCTCGGCTTGACGCTGCACGCCCAGGATGCGGCGCTCGTCAAGAAGGGCGAAGGGGTCTACACCGCGCAGCGCTGCTCGACGTGCCACGGGATTGCCGGCAAGGGGAACAAGTCGAATCCGCTCGACGGTGTCGGCGGGAAACTCTCGACGGAGGACATCCATCACTGGATCGTCGACCCGACCGCGATGACCGCGAAAGCGCAGTCGACGAAGAAACCACCCATGCCGAATCGCTATTCGAAGCTGCCGGCCGAGGAGCTTGACGCGCTGGTGGCGTATCTCGCCAGCCTGAAATAGTGACGCACAGCGTGGCCAGTCGCACTGTCCTGCTTCGCCATCCGGTCGCGGTCGCCGGCATGGCTTTGACGACCGTCAGCGCCGTGGCGTTTGTCGTCTTGCTCGCGGCGGTGTTGACTGGCTTCGATCGGAATCCGTACGTCGGCCTGCTCGTCTTCGTTCTCGTCCCCCTCCTGTTCGTCATCGGGCTCGTGCTCATTCCGGTCGGGATGTGGCTCGAGTCGAAGATCGTAAAGCTCGAGGGGACCTCGACGCGCCGATGGTCGATTGTCGACTTCAGCAATCCCACCGCGGTGCGTTGGTCGCTGCTGGTGCTCGGTCTCACCGCGCTCAACCTCCTCCTCGTCACGTTCGCGGCAGGCGGGGCGGTGCACTGGATGGAGTCGCCGTCGTTTTGCGGCCAGACGTGCCACGAGCCGATGGAGCCGCAGCACATCGCGTGGCAATCGGCGGCGCACTCGCAGATTGCCTGCACCGAGTGTCATGTCGGCGAAGGGGCGTCGGCGCTCATTCAGTCGAAGCTGGCCGGTATGCGTCAGCTCTATCACGTGATCACGCGGCAAGTGCCGAGGCCGGTGCCCGGTGTGGCGAACATGCGTCCGGCGCAGGAGACGTGCGGCCGGTGCCACTGGTCAGGCCGCGACATCGGCGAAGTGCTGCGCACCAGACACGACTACGCCGACGATGAAGAGAACAGCGAGAGCGTGACGAACCTGCAGATGATGCTCGGCGGACCGGGCCGAAAGACATCGGCCACGACCGCCATCCACTGGCACGCCGATCCTGACGTGCACATTGAGTTTGTCTCCACCGATGCCGACCGTCAGACCATTCCGCTCGTGCGGCTGCGCGATCGGAACGGGGCCGTCAAGGAATTCAAGGTGGAGAGCGCCACCGATGAACAGATCGCCAAAGGCTCCCGCCGCGTGATGGATTGCATCGACTGCCACAACACGCCGGCGCACCGCATTGCGCAAACACCGGAGCAGGCGGTCGACGCGGCCATTGCGGTTGGTGACATCAATCGGTCGTTGCCGTTCGTCCGCCGGGAAGGCGTGCGCCTCGTGCAGGCCGAGTACCCGACGAAAGAGCAGGGGCTCGACGAAATCGCGCGCGACCTGCGAACGTTCTACAGCACCAGAACCACGGTTGACGCCACCGCGCTTGCTGGTGCGGTCACCGCGCTCCAGACCATCTACCGGCGCAACGTGTTTCCGTCGATGAAGGTCACCTTCGGCACCTACCCCGACAACATCGGTCACTCCACATCCGCCGGCTGCTTCCGCTGCCACGACGGCGAACACAAAGCCGCCGACGGCACACGCATCAGCGACGACTGCGAGTACTGCCACAAGCAGCTCGACTGAAATTCTCTCCTCCGGTCTTCTCGTCCTCTGGCCGTCTGGTCATTTCACCTGGTGATTGGGTGATCTGGTCATTGACGGCCGGAGCATTTCACGCGGCAACGAGCCTACCCCCGAAGCCGGTGTCTCTGCTCGCTCACTGACCCGATAGCTAGCTCATCCGATCCCGCAAATCCACTGACAACCTCGGTACAAAGTTTGTGTTTTTAAATATTTTTATGATTACAAATGGAATAAATTTGACTCAGTTAAAAATTTTTGTATAAAATTGATCGTAAAGATCATATGAATACTGAATTGCCACACGTTGTGACAGGCTTGGCTGGCATTTGGGGCTCTCGTGAGATTCGTCGCGCGAACTGAGCAGAAAAGATGGCTGTCGTGCCTCCTCGTGCGCCCGGAGGGAGCCGCCTCGCCGTGCACACCGCATCGCATGCCGCGCGGCGTGCGTTCAGCGCGTTGGCGGTTGCCAGCCAATCGAACGAGCGCTCGTCTCTTGCGGGTGGCCGGCGAGTCTTAAGCCGGAAACGCGCGAGAACGTTTCGCGGCGAGCATTCTCCGCCCGCCCGCGCCTAGATTTCACCACTGTCACCGCTCCAACGCGCGTGCGCACATCACGCGAACGGGACAGCACTGTGTCTGAATGCGTCTCCAGCTCCGCGCTGGACCGGGAAAAGATTTGATGAAAAGCCAATCGAGAGTCAGAGGAGTGCTGTCGGCGCTGGTCCTCATTGCGGTGCAAAGTGTCATGCCTGACTCGGCGTGGGCGCAGACCTACACCGTGCTGGACGGCGGGACGTTTTCCGGCAATGTTCCCGCCAATCCCGCAGATGGTTCCACCATCGACCTTCAGGGCGTGACCGCCACAGGTAACGTCACGGTCACATTGCCGACAGGCGCAGGTGGCCTCACCATCAATAGCGCCACGGGTGAAAGCGTGGTGGCGATTGACAGCACTGTGCTCGGCACCAATGGCACCGCGTTATTCACGAACACCACCACCGGTTCCGTGATCGTGAACCTGACCGGGGGGCTGGTGACGTTCACCGGCGGCAGTGCCAATCTCGACGGCGCGGTCATCACCTCCTCGTCTGGGGTCACGATCAACGGCAGCGATGTCACCTTCTCGGATAACAAGGCGGGGAGGAGCGGCGGCGCGCTCATCGTGAGGAAACTGGCAACCGCTCCCTCTGGCAATCTCGTCATCAACGCGGATAACGTCACGCTGACGAACAATACAGCTCGCGCCGAGGGTGGTGCGCTCTTCACCAGCAACGGCGCGATCGTCATCGGCAATGGAGCCGGCGCCATCCTTGTTCAAAATAACTCGTCGAACGGCGCCGTCAATGATGTCTCCGGTACTTTCCACACAGGCGGGGCGATCTCAGCGGGCACGACCTCCACCAACACCACGCCGAGCACTCTGACAATCAACGGCGCCAGCATTACGATCCTGGGGAATAGTCTGACCGGCCGCCAGCAAGTCGTCGGCGGCGCTATTTATGCCCGCAGGGGTGTGACGTTGATATCGAGCGGCGCCGTTGAACTGTCGGGGAATTCCGTCAGCGGATCGAGCGGAGTCGTCACCAGTTCTGTGTATGGCGGCGCCATCGGCGTTGGCTTTGGATCGGAATTAATACCGGTCACGATCACCGGAGACACGATCACGCTGACCCACAACACCGCGACCGCCACGGCCACCACCGGCGCTGTCCAAGCCGTGGGAGGTGCGATTTATGCCACCGGCGAGATCACGCTGACAGCGGCCGGAAAGATCGACGCGGAGGGAAACAAGGCGATCACCCCTGGACTTGCCGGAGGCGGAGCTCTCTACTCGGGTCGCGGCGCGGTGACACTCACCGGCTCGGAGATCGTGCTGTCGGATAATTATGTCAGCGGTAGTAGTGCCCTCA
>JAISPN010000062.1 GCA_031274845.1 Acidobacteriaceae bacterium | reverse complement strand
AATCGGCTCAGGCGCCGATGTTTTCTCTGAGCGCGCGGCCTGTTTATCGTGCGGTGCTGCTGTACACGGGAAGCCGATCGGACAGTGCGGTGAGCGGCGGATGATGCTCGTCGCGCGCGGAGAGAATCGGCGTGTCGATCGGCCACGCGATGGCGAGCGCCGGATCGTTCCAGGCGATGCCGATTTCGCTCGCCGGATCGTATGGCGCCGTGCACTTGTATTCGACTTCGGCGGTGTCGCTCAGCACGGCGAATCCGTGCGCAAAACCGGGCGGGATGTAGCACTGGCAAAAGGAGTCCGCGCCGAGCGCCATGCCGACCCAGCGCCCGAACGTCGGCGAGCCGCGCCGGACATCCACCGCCACGTCGAAGATCTCCCCTTGAACAATCCGCACCAGCTTACCTTGCGCGTGCTGGCCAACCTGCAGGTGCAACCCGCGAATCGTTCCGCGCACCGAGTGCGACCGGTTGTCCTGCACGAACGGGCCGGCAATGCCAGCCGCGCGGTACCGCTCCAGATGATAGGACTCGAGAAAGAATCCGCGCGCGTCTCGATGCACCACGGGCTCGATCAGGATGACGCCGGGCAGCTCGGTGGGGACGATTCGCACGCTTAGCGATCCTGTTCGAGCAGGCGCAGCAGATATTGCCCGTACGTGCTCGACGCCATCGGCACGGCAAGCGCGGCCAGTTGCGCGCGGCTGATGTAGCCGAGACGAAACGCGATCTCTTCCGGGCAGGCCACCATCAGCCCTTGCCGCTCTTCGACGGCCTGAATGTAATTGGAGGCCTGCATCAGCGCTTCGTGCGTCCCCGTATCGAGCCATGCGGTGCCGCGCGGCAACTTCTCCACGTGCAGCGCATCCCATTCAAGATACGTCCGATTGACATCGGTAATTTCAAGCTCGCCGCGCGCCGACGGCGTGAGCGCCGCGGCAATGTCGAGCACGCGGTTGTCGTAGAAGTAGAGCCCCGTCACGGCAAACGACGACTTGGGCGCCTTGGGTTTTTCTTCAAGGCTGACCGCGCGTCCCTGCTCGTCCAGTTCGACGACGCCGTAGCGTTCCGGATCGCGCACCCAGTAGCCGAACACGGTGGCGCCGTGTTCGCGTGCCACCGCGGCACGCAGCAGATCGGTGAAGTGCGAGCCGTAGAAAATATTGTCGCCCAGCGCCAGCGCGACGCGATCCGCGCCGACGAAATCGCGGCCGATTGTAAATGCCTGCGCGAGCCCTTCCGGTTTCGGCTGCGCGGCGTAGGTGATGCGAAGCCCCAGTTCGGTCCCATCACCCAGCAGATGCGTGAAGCTCGCCTGATCCTGCGGCGTGGTGATGACCAGCACGTCGCGGATGCCGGCCAGCATCAGCGTCGACAGCGGGTAGTACACCATCGGCTTGTTGTAGACCGGCATCAACTGCTTGCTGACCGCGCGCGTGAGCGGGTGCAGACGCGAGCCGGTGCCTCCGGCGAGGATGATGCCTTTCATACGTGCAGTCCGAGACGTTCGCGATCGTAGCGATCGGCTTGCACCGCCGCGCACCACTCGCGATGGTCGAGATACCAGCGTACGGTGTCGAGCAGGCCTGTTTCAAACGAGTGACGCGGCTGCCACCCGAGCCCGGCGCGCGCCTTCGTCGCGTCGATGGCATACCGGCGATCGTGACCGGGCCTGTCGGCGACAAATGTCTTGAGGTCGTGATAGCGCTTGCCGCCAAGCGCCGGATTCCGCGCCGGTGGCAACAACTGTTCGAGCGCGTCGCAGATGCCATCAACAACCTGCAGGTTCGTGCGCTCGTTGCTGCCGCCGATGTTGTACTTCTCGCCGCTTTGCCCGGTCGTAAGCGCCAGAAGAATGCCGGCGCAGTGGTCGTCCACGTGCAGCCAGTCGCGCACGTTTCCGCCGTCGCCGTAGATGGGAAGCGGCCGTCCTTCGAGCGCGTTCAGGATCGTCAGCGGCATCAGCTTCTCCGGAAACTGATACGGCCCGTAATTGTTCGAACAGTTTGTGACGACCGCGGCGAGCCCGAACGTGTGGACGTAGGCGCGGACGAGATGATCGGCCGACGCCTTGCTCGCGGCATACGGCGAATTGGGCGCGTAGGGCGTGTCCTCCCGAAAGAGTCCCGTCTCGCCAAGCGATCCGTACACCTCATCGGTCGAAACGTGGAGAAACCGGAAGGCGCGCGCCGCCGCGCTCGCACCAGCGCGCACGTACTGCAACGCCGCTTCGAGCAGCGAAAAGACGCCGACGATGTTCGTCTGAATGAACGGCGCGGGACCGTCAATCGACCGATCGACGTGCGTCTCGGCGGCAAAGTTCAGCACCGCCGACGGCTGATGCCGCGCGAAAAGATCCCCCATCGCCGTTCGATCGGCGATGTCGGCGCGCACGAAGGTCACTCGCGGATCGTCGATGGCCCCTTGCAGATTGAGCAGGCTTCCGGCGTAGGTCAGCTTGTCGACGATGACGAGGCGATCGTCAGTGTGGTGCAGAACGTGACGAACGAAGTTCGAGCCAATAAAACCCGCGCCGCCGGTGACGAGCAGCGGTGCCGATCTAGACAGCGGCGCCCTCCGGGTACTGCAGCGCGAGCTTCAGTTCCTTGGCCAGCGATTCCACCGACGTTCCGCTGCGCTTCCATGCGCCGTCGGTTTCAAAGCGGATGTCGCCGATGCGGCGTCCCCACGGCGCGAGCACGCGGCCGATGGCGCGGAAATCGCCGCGCTCCGCGTGTTCCTGATCGAGACGCTGAATGACATCCGGCGCGACGCGGATGAAGGCGCGGAGCGCCGTCGCCGAGCGGACGCTGTACTTGCGGCCGTGCCAGGCGGCATTGAATACGACCGCGACCTGCTTGAAGTAGTTCACGAAGAATCGCTTGGTGTCTTCGTAGAAGTCGGCCTTGTTCGGATCGCCGAACGCGCCGGACGCGAAGAGCTTCTTGAGTTCCTGCGCGAGCGGCGCCTGCGCCACGCGGCCGCTGCCGACGCCGAGCAACTTGATCTCGCCGTAGAGCGGCGAATCCTCGCGGTCGTTGAGCGCGCGCACCACGTCGTGCGCCGTCGCCAGCGCCTCGTCACGGTACAACTGACGGCCGGAGAGGCTCACAAGGTGCGACGCGTTGAGGCGCGTGTGCTTCGCGTTAATCGTGACGAACATCTGGACGACGTGATCTTCCGACAGACGGTCGAAGATGATCGCCGGCACGCTGAACTCTTCCCCTTCAAAGCGCGCGATGTCGGAGTGCAGCGCGAGGAGCCGGTGCTGCCCGTCAATCGCCCGCAGAATGCCTTCGCGCTCCGGCACCTTCAGGAGTCCCATCCGCGCATCGTCACCCGTCGGCTGGAACGTGAGCTTCTCGTCGCAACTGATGATCACCGCGCCAGGAATCGACGGGAGATCGCGCGCCTGACGGCACTGCTCGTAGTACTGAACGAGCTCATCAATTTTCTTGCGGATGATCTGGCGCTGGTAGGCCTTCTCGCTCGACGCGATGCGCCGTTCGAGCAGATCCCAGTTCACCTTGGACGGCGCGGCGCTGCTACTCTTGGCGCGGCGGCCACGCACGCCCGACTGCGCGTTGTCGCCGTAGTTCAACACTTCGAACCGGACCAACTTGTCGATATCACTGGCTGTCAGCGAAGCCTGATAGAACTGCACGCCGAACTGCTGCATCCGAATCGCGGCAACATTGATCATAGGTGGAGTCTCACGCCGACACTCACGGCACCCCGACCGACAGGGGTTAAAGGGTGGGATTCTATCAAAACAAAGGACTTCTTCAGACTCAGGCGACAGCCACCGGCGTCGGTTTCTTCCCGAATTTGCTCATTCTCCACGTCGTAACCGCCCAATCGCGCACGTCGATAGCCTTGTACATCGCCGCCACAAAGATGAGGTAGGCGACCGCAAATCCCCATAGCGGCAACCGGTGCCGAATCAGCCACGTCGTGTACCCGTACACGAGCTCGACGTGGATCCAATAGACAAATAAGGAGTTACGGCCGAACCTCTCAACGGCGTCAGCCAGCCAGCGCATGGCGCCTGTCATCGTTCTTCCCTGCTGAAGGCCAAACAGCAGCACGAGCGCGCCGAGCATGACGCCGATCCGGATGGCAAAAAACGTCGGGGAGCTCGTCCAGAACGACGATTCCCGGTAGATGGACGGAAGCGTCGCGGTGTAGAACCCGGCCGCGACGAGAACGACCGCGGCGACACCGAATCCCGCCATCAGCCGGCGTTCCTCCCGTCTGTTTCGAGCGGACGCAATCAGCGACCCGCACGCCGCGCCGGCGCACACGAACCCGGCCCACGGGAACAGGGTGAACGTGGTGTTGTCGCCCGACGGCCTGAGATACCACTGCCCCCAGGTCGGCAGCCACGCCACCCAGCCTGCGACACGCACCACGGGCGTCAGCATCGCCAGCGTCACAGCCGCCGCCGACTGGGCGAGCACCGCGGTCGAACGGGTCCGGGAGATCCCCCACAGAAGCCCTGACACCGCGATGGCTGGCCCCATGACGTTCAGAATGTCGACGCGGAAAATCGTCACGGCCCATCCACCCGGGCTGAGCACGAACGCCTGAATGCGGAAGAGAAACGCGAGGATGAAGATCTCCGCGCCTCGACCGACGATCGATCCAATCGCCGCGCGGCGATTGCCCGTACGCATCAGCGCGCGTTCGGCGGCGAGCACGAGCGCGAGGCCCGCGAGAAACAGAAAGAGGGGCGCGGCGAAGCCACCCAGAATCGTGACGTGGGCGTAGAGCGCCGCCTTGCGCGCCCGAGGCATCACCCACGCGTCGGAGGTGTGCGCGAGGATCATGATCAGCACGGCCACGCCACGCGCCCAATCGATGTACGCGCGGCGGCCGGCGACAGGCGACTGGTCGCTCAGGCCTTGGCGGACGACTGAGGGATCTCGCGGCGAGAGGTCAACGAGCTGATGGCGAGCCATCCGAGGGGCAACATCACAAGCAGATACGAGAGCCACTTTCCGTACTGACCGTCCGGTCCGTACGGTTCGGTGGCGGCATGGAACGGTTCACTGTGAGGAAAGATATTCGCTTCGGCCAGCTCGTGGACGCCGTAAATGAGCAACTGGACGACAAAGACCAGCAGGAACACCGCGGTGACCTGGAAGAACAACCCGAGGTTGACGCGATGCCCGTACCGCGACCAGAGTCCGGCCACGAATGCCGCCAGCGCCACGCCAGCCAGCGCGCCGCCGATGATTTGCAACTGCTGCACCTGAAACAGCAGCGTGCCCATGAGCAGCGCCGTTTCCATGCCTTCGCGGGCAATCATCAGCAGCGTGAAGCCGAGCACGCCGACATACGCCGCCGTCCCGGTTTTGAGCGTCGACGTCTGCAGATGCCCTTCGATATCGCCCTTGATGCGGCGAGCCGTGCGCCACATATGCACGGTCAGCGACGTCACCGACGCGGCCGCGACAAGCGCGAGCACGCCTTCCCACAACGCCTGATTCCGTGCCTGCTGGAACAAATACGCGGCCGCGACGCTGAGGCCAATCGCAATGGCGATGCCCCAATGGACGGCCGACACAAGCTCGTGGCGTCCGCTCTTGCGAAGGTAGGCGAGGCTAATAGCAACGATGAGGAAGGCTTCGAGGCCTTCGCGAAGCGTGATGACAAACGCCTGAATCATGAACGTCTACGTTGAGGAAGAACGCTGTTCGCGAGAGTGTGAACCACCAAAAACGAGATTGATTCTCAAAATCGGCACCCAGTCTATCGTCGAAATATCCGACCGGTCAAGTCGGGAATAACGATTTCCGGCGCGGCTAAAAGGCTCGTAAGCATGGCATTCCAGCCTCAGCGGCGCTGGCGCCTTGCGGTAAGCTGACTTCATGCACCGATACGGCTCTCTGCTCTCGTGGAGCGTGCTCCCTGTCTGTCTGGCCGGCGCGGCAATGGCCACGATGCCGCTTCGTGCGCAACAACCGACCTTCTCGAGCGGCCCGTCAACGGTCGTGCCGGTTTACACGACCGTCATGGACGCCAACACGAGGCTCGTGTCCGATCTCATCAAGGACGACTTCGAGATCCTCGACAACGACAAGCCGCAGCCGATTACGGTGTTCGACAACCATCCGCAACCGATCTCGATCGTGATGATGCTCGACACGAGCGGGAGCATGACCGCGTCGATCGAACTGCTCAAGCAAGCCGCCGAACAGTTCATCATCCGCTTGCTGCCCGCGGACAAGGGCGCCGTCGGCGCCTTCAACGACAAGATCCAAGTGAGCGCTACCTTCAGCAACCAGCGCGATCAGTTGATCTCCGACGTCAAGGGGCTCGACTACGGCAACGGGACGCGTTTGTACGACGCGCTCGACGAATCCCTGAACCTGCTGCAGAACATCGACGGGCGCCGCGTCGTGCTCGTCTTTACCGACGGCGACGACACGGCGAGCCGTACCTCGCGCGGCAAGGTGCTCGACCGGGCGCGGGCCAACGACGTGATGATCTACGCCGTCGGACTGCAGAGTGACTACTTCGACGGAGTCCGGAGAGTGCGCAGCAGCCCCGACCGCGGGTTGCGAGGACTGGCCGAAGAAACCGGCGGCGGCTATTTCGAGTTGAAGAAGACGACGGATCTGGGGAGCACGTTCACGCGTGTCGCTCAGGAACTGCACAGCCAGTATGCGCTGGCGTTCGAGCCGAAACAGCTCGACGGCAAAGTCCACAAGCTCGCGGTCAAGCTGAAGCAGCCGGGGCTCTCGGCGCGGGCGCGTAAAAGCTACGTCGCGACCAGCAATACGCCGGCGCCGTAGGCGCTACCGCGCCGCCTACACGAACGCCAACGCGAGCACGAGCAGGGCGAGCGCGCAGCCGACGACCGCTTCCGCCGTATCCGAGAACGACCAATCACCCACGATCCGTATCCCCCCTTTGACGTAAGGGTTAGACGTCATCCGCGCGCGAATGGTTCAATAACCGCATGACCACATTGCCGGAACAGCAATTTCGCGTAAAGAGCGACGAGGCACTCGAAGAGGCGCGCCGGGCGCTGCTGCCGCTCGCCGACGAGGAAGGGTTCGAGATCGAGTGGCAGAACGGCGTCCTCGATCTCGTCTTTGAAGAGCCGCGCGACACCAAGTTCGTCGTCTCGCCCAATGCGCCGGTCCGTCAGATCTGGGTGTCGGCCATGTCCCGCAGCTACAAGCTCGCGTGGGACGAGACGCGTCAGGCGTTTGTGCTTGGCGATGAGACCTTGGCGCAGCTTCTCGACCGGCTGACGCGCGAATTTCTCAAACGTTGATTCGCGCGGCGCTTACATCGAGAGGCCGTTGCGCAGCGGATCGTCATCCGACAGCACGAACGCGTGCCCGCCGGTTGTAAAGACCCGGCCGCGCAAGCGCACGTTCACCGCCGGGTAGTCTCCAACCTGCCGCCGTCCCGCAATCTCGGCAGACAGCGTCAACCCGCTCATGCCTTCGCAGGTTATCGGCTGCCCCTCCACCAGAATGCCCATCGCGTCGAGCACGGCGAGCACCGCGCCGCTGCCGGAGCCTGACGGCGCACGTCCCACCGTGCCGTCAGCCGTCACCAGCACATGACGCAGCAGTGCCGGGTCGTGATGCGCGGGAGATGTCACGACCGTGCCAGCCACCGACGTCGCGCCGGTCAGCGGATGTACCACTTTGATTGCGCGGTTCACCGCTTCGGTAATCGCCACGCCGACGCGACGGATCTCGGCGACACGATCGAGATCGAGTGGCACCCCTGCCGATTCCGCATCGACGACCGCATAGCACGCGCCGCTCGCCACGACATCCACGCGCAGTGTTCGGCCAGCACAGTCAACCGTCATCCCGCCGTGCAGCACGAACGCCGGCGCACTATCGAGCACGACATCACCGGATTCCTCCGTCGTTAGCGTCACGCTGGCACGAACCGGACCGGCGAGGGTATCGAGCGTGACGGACACACCGTCACTCGGCACGATGAGCCGATGCTGGATGGCCAGCGCCGCGACCGCCATCGCGCCAAGCGCGCTCACCTCACGATAGCCATTGGCATCCATGAACAGAACACCGGCGGTCGAGGCGTTGTCGGCCGGTTCGGTCAACACCGCGCCCGTCATGTCGCGATGACCGCGCGGTTCGCGCATCACCAGACAGCGCACGTGGTCCATCTCAGCGCGCGCCCACTCGCGCTTGTCCGCCATGGTGGTTCCGGACGGCGACGGAAAGCCGCCGACGATGAGGCGGATCGGCGTGCCGGCGATGTGCGCGTCAATCGTCTTGATCATCATCAGTGCGAGCACTGTAACATTACGTGACGCACGTTCCCGGCACTCATCCCCATACTGTTCGCACCCGACTGACAGAACGAGGACCCATGGCACTCATCGAACCCGGCAAGAAAGCTCCCGCGTTCAGCCTGAAGGATCAAGACGGCAAGACACATCGACTGACCGACTACGCCGGTCAACACGTCGTGCTCTTCTTCTACCCGAAAGACGACACGTCCGGCTGCACCAAGGAAGCGTGCGGCTTCCGCGATGCGCTCCCGCACTTCACGACGAACGAAGCGGCCGTGCTTGGCATCAGCATCCTCGACGAGAAGAGCAAGGCGAAGTTCGCGAGCAAGCACGATCTGAACTACCCCCTCCTCGCGGATGTGGATCACGAGGTCGCCGAGAAGTACGGGGTCTGGCAGAAGCGCTCGCTCTACGGCCGGAGCTTCATGGGCATCGCGCGCACGACGTATCTCATCGCGCCGGATGGCAAGATCGCCAAGCGCTGGGACAAGGTGAAGGTCGACGATCACGCAAGCGACGTGCTCGACGCGATTCGCGCCTGCTCGTAACGTCTTACACGGCCGCCGACGCCATCCGCATCAGACGGCCGACGCGGAGATTGTCGGTGCGGCCGTCGAAATACCGCCGGTTCAGTTCGTCGCCAGAGAAATCGTCGGCGGCCGAATAGCCCGCCGCGCGCAGCTCTTGCCGGATCGTGCGCGGGTCGATGGACGACACAAACGGCTCGCCGCTTTGCGCCACGCGATCCGCAAGCGCCTCGAACGCGCGCCGGCCGGCGTCACCGAGCATCTCAGGCGGCACCGCGTAGTCGAACACGATGCCGCTACCGGGCGGCAGGCGCGCCACCGATGTCAACACGGACCAGACGACCGGCGACTCGAGGTACATGGTGACGCCCAACCACGAAAACCACGCGGGGCGCGCCGCATCGAAGCCCTGCGCCTTGAGTTCGTCGAACGTCTCCTGATTCGCAAAATCAACCGGCACGAACGTCAGCGACGCGGGCACGGCAATGGACGCCGCCTCCAGCCGCTGACGCTTCCACGCCTGCGTCGCGGGATGGTCCACCTCGAACACGCGCAACCGATCGCCGTACGGATTGCGATAGGCAAAGGTATCGAGCCCCGCGCCAAGCACGACATACTGATCGACGCCACGCTCGACGGCGCCTGCCAGCAGATCTTCGGTCAGGCGGCTGCGCGCGGCCATGAAGGCGCGAAGCGCGATGCCGAAGCGTGACTGCTCGCGTGGATCGTCCAATAACGTCTTGCCGTCGATCACGCCCGCAATCGGTAGCGCGAGCGGATCGTGGAACACGACCGGGTGGTCGAGGAGCTGATGCGTTGCCCGGCGAAGCGCGACACGATGCGCGGTACGGCTGGGAGTCTCAAGCATGAATTCAACTCTCTACAAGGAGAGCGCTACGGGCGCGGCGCCGGCGCTTCGTCCGCGAGGAACTGCTGATACTCCGCGTCGGTGACGACGTTCAGGAAGCCTCGCATGCGGAAGTGTCCGAGACCGCACAGTTGCGAGCAGGTGATCTCGTATTGAAAGTCTGGATTGTTCGTCCGCTTCCGCATCTCCGCCGTCGTCACGGTCGGCACGAACCAGACGATCGAGTCGACGCCGGGCGTGGCGTCCTGCTTCACGCGAAGCTCGTAGACGCCGAAGCTGTGAACCACATCCATGCTCGTCAGATGCACGACCACGGGATGCCCCACCGGCACCGTCAACTGATTGATCGTCGTGACATCGTCCTTGGCATCCGCGTCGCGCGGGTCCAACCCGATCGGATTGTCGGAAGAGACGAGCGCAATATCCGTCCGCCCAAAGCGGCCATCCGCGCCCGGATAGTGAACGTTCCAGGCGAACTGCTGCGCGATGACGCGGATCACGATCGCGTTTGACGCCGAGGGGACGTCGTACACCCGCTCACGCCACTGCGGAATTTCGTAGCCGACGAGCAGCACCCCTTCGGCCATGGCGACGAGAAACACCAGGTACACCGACCAGCGTCCCTTCATCCCGGCGTAGTTCGCCTCGGTCTGACGGCCACTGCGAAAGCGGATCAGCACGTAGATGAAATAGCCGCCCCAGAAGAGCGCGAGCACCAGCATCATCAAGTGTTCGAGACCGAGCACCTGATCGATGTGCGGCGCGTGTTCGGACGCCTGCGGCGGAAGTCCCGGCAACGTCAGCATCAGCGCTGCCCCGCTGGCGCGTGAGCCGCCGTGAGAGGAGACGCGAGATCCGGGAGCGCGTGCTCCGGCGGCGCGGTGTTTTGCGCCCGCCGCCGAAGCGTCAGGAAGAACGCCGCAAACGCCGCCAGCATCGCCACCGTCACCACGAGCAACGTCGCAATGCCCCAGCCGTTTGCCTGCACGAGCGGGTTGTCGTTCGCGCCGAAACACATCGGGCACGCCAACGCCTCACGCGCGCTCAAGAGCATCGCCGCGGCAAGCACCGCCACCACAGAACGCTTCACAGTCCCATCTCCCGCGCGCGTCGAAGAAACTGCTTCTCGTACCACACGAGCGCGACGGCGCCAGCGATCGCGATGACAGCGCCACCCATCGCGACCAGCGACGAGGTCTCGCGCGCGTCGAGCAGCGCCCATCCCGCGGCAAACAACGCCATCACCACCGACAACGCGATGAACAACAGGTGAAAATTCTTCAGCGACATTCCGTCACCCGGCGAACCGATGTCCAGCGCATCCTCATCGCGACAACCGCTCGGCGATGTCCCACGCCGGCCAGAACAACAGCCCCAGAATGAAAATCCCGATCGCGCCCATCGACCAGAGCAGCCAGCGCCGTTCGTGCGAGAGGTGCATGAAGACCATCGCCACGAGCGACGCCTTCACCGTGGCAATCCCGATCGCAATGGCAATCGCGGCGTGACGTCCAAGGTCGAGCGCCGAGATCGCCACGGTGACGATCGTCAACACGAGCAGCGCCGCAAACACCAGCAGGTAGCGGCGCACGTCCGGCACGACAGGTTCGTTCGGCGTCATATCCACATCACACCAGATACAGCGTGGGAAAGAGGAAGATCCAGATGAGATCGACGAAGTGCCAGTACAGGCCAACCGCTTCGATCCGGTTCGTGAACTGCTCCGGCGCCTGCCGCATCATCCGCGCGCCGGGCCCAAGGAAATACGCAATCGCCAGCATGCCCGCGATGAGGTGCAGCATGTGAACGCCGGTCAGCGTGTAGTAGATCGCGAAGAACATGCTGTGCGCCGGATTCTCGCCGGCGCGCAGGTGCTCTGAATACTCAAAGAACTTGACGACCAGAAAGATTGCGCCAAAGAACAACGTCGCCGCCAGATATCCGCGCGCTCTCGTCCACTGACGCATCTTGAGCGACGCCCACGCCATCACCATCGTCATCGACGAGGCGATGAGCACGGCGGTGTTCATGGCGGCCATCGGCACATTCAGCGCGTGACGCGGCCAGACCGGCGCGCCCATCCGCAGCAGCACGTACGCGGAGAAGAGTCCGCCGAAGAGCATCACCTCGGAGGCGAGAAACAGCCACACCCCGAGCTTGCCGTTGTAAAGCCCCGTATCGGGACGCGTGTCGACGACGTACGGTATCTGCATACGGATCAATCAGCGTCCTGCGGCGTGAAGTCGCGCGGCGCGCCCGGAACGCTGTACTCATACGCGGGCCGTCGCACAACCGGCGGCCGCTCGAAGTTGCCGTGCCGCGCGGGCGATGGAGCGCTCCACTCGAGCGTCGTCGCGTTCCATGGATTTTGCCCGACGGCGGTGCCCCACTTGATCGAGCCAAAAAAATTAAGCAGAAACGGAATCTGAAACAGCCCAAGCGTCCACGCCGCCATGCTGATCGGGATGTGCCACTTCAGGAACTCGGCGTTGTGCAGATACTGGAGACCGCCGTCGTACAGACGGCGATTCATTCCGCCCAGCCCTTGCAGGAACATCGGCATGAAGATCAGGTTCATGCAGACAAACGATCCCCAGAAGTGAATCGTGCCGAGCACGGTGTTCATCTGCCGTCCCGTCGCCTTCGGATACCAGTAGTACACGCCGGCAAACATCGCGAAGATCGTTCCGGGCGCGACGACGTAGTGAAAGTGCGCGATGACGTAATACGTATCGTGCAACTGCGTGTCCGAACCGGCCAGCCCTAACGGCAGCCCGGTCAGACCGCCGATGCCGAACATCGGCAGGAACGCCAGCGCGAACAGCATCGGCGTCGTGAAGCGGATCGACGCGCCCCACAACGACACGAACAACGATGTCAGGATGATGACCGACGGGATCGAGATGATCATCGTGGTCGTCTGGAAAAATGCCGCGAGCGTCGTCCCCATGCCGGTGATGTACATGTGGTGCGCCCAGACGATGAGCGACATGAACCCGATGAAGACGGCCGACGACACCATCGCGCGATAGCCCCACAGCGGCCGCCGCGTGTTGTTGGCGATGATCTCGGCGACGATCCCCATCGCCGGCAGGATGAGGACGTACACCTCCGGATGCCCGAGGAACCAGAACAGGTGTTGCCAGAGCAGCGGGTTGCCGCCGCCGGAGGCGAGGCGGCCGGCCGCTTGCCCCGTCAGCCCGGTGACGATCTGTCCGCTCACGACGAGGCCGCTCGGCAGAAAGAAGCTGGTGCCCGCGATGCGATCCATCAGTTGCAGGATGGCCGCGACTTCGAGTGGGGGAAACGCGAGCAGCAACAGGAACGCCGACACAAACTGCGCCCAGACGAAATACGGCAGACGCATCCACGTCATCCCCGGCGTCCGCAACTGCACGATGGTGACGATGAAGTTGATCGCGCCCAGGAGAGACGACGTGATGAGAAACACCATCCCGAACAGCCAGATCGTCTGCCCGATCGGCATGATGTCCGCAAGCGGCGGATACGACGTCCAGCCCGACTGCGCCGCGCCGCCCGGCACGAAGAAGCTCACCAGCATCACGATGCCGCCAACGACGAACGACCAGTAGCTGAGCATGTTCAGCTTGGGGAACGCCATGTCGGGCGCGCCAATCTGCAGCGGCACGAGGAAGTTGCCAAAGCCGCCGACGATGATCGGCACGGTGGCCAGAAACACCATGACCGTTCCGTGCATCGCGCCGAGCTGGTTGTAGAACTCGGGGAGCATGATGCCGCCCGGCGCCCGCTCCGGACCGAACAGGTTGCCGACGAACGGAATCGGCTGAAGCGGATACGCCAATTGCCAGCGCATGAGCGTCATCAGCGCGAAGCCGAAGAGCAGAAACAGAAACCCGGTGATGAGATACTGAATCCCGATCACTTTGTGATCGAGGGAAAACACGTACCTCGTCAGGAACGATGTCCGGCGGGTGTCAGCGGATGCAGTCACTGGTGAATCCACAGATGACGAGCGAGCGTCTTATAGAAAGCTCGACAGAAAATGGCGTCACAGAATTCCGCGATGTTTTCAACAACTCGAACCTGGCATTCCGCTTGAACAGAGTCGCAACCATGTTAAAGAACCCACGTCTCACCATCCTCGCACTCACCGCGACCGCAATCCTCGGTTCGTTCGCGTGCGCGGGAAATGCCTACCGGCGGCAACCCTACCCGGACAATCGTGTCGACGATCGCGCCTACCACGACGGCTACGATCGCGGACGCGCGGCCGGCGCCGACGATGCGAAACGCGGACGCGGCAGTTCCTACGACCGCCATCCCGAGTATCAAAACGCGAACGGCGGACGCGGAAACAATCCCTCGTACCGGCAAGGGTTCGTCACAGGATACGACGAAGGCTATCGCCAATACGCCCGTCCGACCCAGTATCCTCCATCACGGCCATCCGCCGTATACCGGAGTCCGGCGGCCGACAACGGGTATCGCGACGGCTACGCCGACGGCCGCAACGACGCGCGGAAAGGCAATCGCCAAAATCCGGTCCTCACGATGAACTACCGCCAGGGCAATCGCGGCTACAACAACCGCTACGGAACCCTCGACGATTACAAACGCGACTATCGCGCCTCGTTCGAACAGGGCTACTCGCAGGGCTATCAAGAATCACAGCGGAAGTAACCGCGAAGAGCGCCTCAACGCGCGCGGCGCAGACGATCGCGCAACCGCCCATCGGCGAAAAGTCGTCCCCAAAAAGAAAGCCCCGCGAGCATCTCGCGAGGCGGTTGTCGAGTGAAGATCTATGGAACGAATGGTAGCGGTACGGGGATTCGAACCCCGGTCCCGTGGCTGAGAACCACGTGTCCTAACCCCTAGACGATACCGCCGCCTGCCGAAGGGAATTTTCAATCGTAGCAAACTTGTATCATTGCAGTCCATGCGTTGGCTTCTTGGTTTGCTCGTGCTCTGTCTCGTCGCTGTCGGTGGTCTCTGGGTTGCTGCCGGCCGCGGCACTCCACCCGCTCTTGAAATCACCAAACCCGATCGTGCCGTCGGCCAGAAGGCCGACCTCGAAGTCGTCGCCACCAGCCCTGCTGGCACGCTGACGAATCTCAACATCGTGCTCGAACAACACGGCACAGAAACAGCGCTCTTCTCGCTCGCGGACCCGCAGGAGGCGAGCGTCACCGATCTTGGTGATGGCCGGACGAAGGTCGTGCGTCCCATCGGCAAGACGGCGATTCCGGCGCTGCAGGAAGGCCCCGCGACGATTGTCGTCTCGGCGACCCGCAAGTCGCTGCTCGGATTGCGCACCTTGTCGAGCCGCGCGTCGCGTGACGTGCAGGTCCGGCTCGCGCCCCCCGCGGTGGCCGTGCTCTCGACGCACCACTACATCAATCACGGCGGCGCGGAGATGGTCATCTATCGCGCGACGCCCGCCGACGTGACATCAGGCGTCCGCGTCGGCGACATCGAGTACCCGGGCTTTCCGGCAGTGGGCGCGGGCATCACCGGCGGCGATCCAAACCTCAAGGTCGCCTTCTTCGCGCTTCTCCACAATCAGGATCTGCGCACCCCCATCGTGGCGTTCGCGCGCGACGACGCGGGCAACGAAGCAACAGCCTCGTTCATCGACAACGTGTTCGAGAAGCCGTTCAAGAAAAGCCAAATCCCCATCGACGACCGGTTCCTGCAACGTGTCGTCCCCGACATCCTCGCGCACTCGCCGGAGGTCAGCGCGCCGGCGGACGATCTGCTCAAGGGCTTTCTCGTCGCCAACGGAGAGGTGCGCCGCCTGAACGCGGAAAAAATCACCCAGCTGACGGCGGCAACGGCGCCGGCGTTGCTCTTCAAAGGGCCGTTCATCCAGCTTGGCAACTCGAAGGTCGAGGCGAGTTTCGCTGACGACCGCACGTATGTGTACGAGGGCAAGGCGATCGATCGGCAGACGCATTTAGGGTTCGACCTCGCGCGGACGGCGCACGTCGAGATTCTGGCCGCCAACGACGGCAAGGTGCTCAACGCCAGTTGGCTCGGCATCTACGGCAACTGCGTCATCATCGATCACGGCATGGGCATCGCCTCGCTCTACGGACACCTGTCGTCCATCGACGTCAAGGTCGGCGACAGCGTCACCAGAGGACAGGTCATCGGCCGGAGCGGCGCGACCGGCATGGCCGGCGGCGATCACCTGCACTTCACGATGCTCGTCCACGGGCAACCGGTGAACCCGGTCGAGTGGTGGGATTCGCACTGGATTTCCGATCGGATCGACCGAAAACTCCGCGAGGCGGGGGCGTCCAGCGTCGCGACAGGCGGCCAGCCCTCCCGGCCTTCACCTCGCGCAACCGCGGGCGGCCCGCGCCGCAACAAGCGCGCGGGACGCGTGCAGTAGAATTGACATATGCCATTCAGATGCGTCCGGACGGCTGTGGCCGTCGCTTTTTTTGCGTTTGCCGCCGCGTGCACCAGCAATAACAGCGGCTCGGCAGGAACCTCGTCGGGAGCGGCCACGCCCACGGCGGCGCCGGGCGCGATGCGTGTCGATCCCGCGACCGCCGGCGAACTCAAAGGCACGGTGAAGCTTGAAGGCACCGCGCCCCCCAACGCGCCCATCAAGATGGTGGCCGACCCGGTCTGCTCGCGCGAGGCGAACGGCACGCCGCAGTTTCAGGAGACCTACGTCGTCGGCAGCGGCGGCGAGCTGGGCAACGTGTTCGTGTACGTGAAGGACGGCCTCGGCAACTACGCGTACGACGCGCCGACCGAACCGGTGGTCCTCGATCAGCAAGGCTGCCGCTATCATCCGCACGTGTTCGGCATCCGCGTCGGCCAGCAACTCAGCATCAAGAACAGCGATCCGACGCTGCACAACATCCACTCGATGTCCACGTCGAACCCGGAATTCAACACCGGCCAGGCGATTCAGGGACAGATCACGCCGCGCACGTTTCAGCAGAAGGAAGTCATGGTGCCGTTCAAGTGCGACGTGCACGGCTGGATGAACGCCTACATGGCGGTGCTCGACCATCCGTACTTCGCCGTCAGCGGCACCAACGGCACCTTCGACATCAAGTCGCTGCCGCCGGGCACCTACACGATCGAGGCGTGGCACGAGAAGCTCGGCACCTCGACGCAGACCGTCACCATCGGCGACAAGGAAACGAAGGAAATCTCGTTCGTCTTCACCGCTCCGGCGAGCACGTAAGACATCACGGCAAGGTCTCGCGCGTTACCGAACGCACCCGAGAACGATCATGTTGCTGCATCGATTCGCGAAGTTCGTCACCGGCTGCACGGTACTCCTGCTGCTCGCGGGGAGTCTCGTCACCAGCACCGGCTCCGGGCTCTCCGTGCCCGACTGGCCGACGACGTACGGATGGAACATGTTCGCCTTCCCCCCTTCGAAGTGGGTCGGGGGAATTTTCTACGAACACAGCCACCGGCTCATCGCCAGCAGCGTCGGGTTTCTCACCGTCATCCTCGCGGCATGGATCTGGATCGCCGAGCCGCGCCGCTGGATGAAACGGCTGGGGCTCACCGCGCTCGGCGCCGTGATTCTGCAAGGCGTCCTCGGCGGCATCACGGTGCTGTTCTTCTTGCCGACGGCGATTTCCACCGCGCACGCCAGCCTCGCCGAAATTTTCTTCTGCATCACCGTCGCCATCTCCCTCTTCACGTCACCGGGCTGGCAACGCTCGACCATGCGCGTCGACGATGCGATGCTGCGGCGCGTCGCGACGACGACCACCGCGCTCATCTACCTGCAGATCGTCATTGGCGCCACGATGCGGCATTCCGCGGCGGGGCTCGCGATTCCGGATTTCCCGTGGATGTTCGGTCACCTGATTCCGGATCACTGGACGGCGAAAATCGCCGTGCACTTCGCGCACCGCGTTGGCGCGCTCGTCGTCACGATTGCCGTCCTCGCGACGGCCGGACACATCTGGTATCACCATCGCACCGTCCGCGAGCTGACGCGGCCAGCCGCGCTCAGCGTCGCGCTCGTCCTCGTGCAGGTCACGCTCGGCGCGCTCAACGTGCTGAGCCAGCTCGATGTCTGGATCAACAGCGTGCAGCTGGTCTCGGGCGCGCACGTCCTCGTCACCTCGCTCGGCATTACGCAACGACGCTGGCGCGTCCGGGTTTTGGCGGACACGCCTCTTCACGCGCGGCCGCTGTCCACCCCCAGCCCCGCGCCCTCC
>JAISPN010000291.1 GCA_031274845.1 Acidobacteriaceae bacterium | reverse complement strand
AAGCCGTCCCAGCGGACACGAATCGTTGACGCTGTCCCTCGCGGCGCCGCCAAGCAAGCGGCGCGTCCCTTCCGTGTCGTCAACCGGCCCCGGCGCCAGACCGTTGACACGGACGTTCGACGGTCCCCACTCGACGGCCAGCACGCGCGTCATCGCATCGATCCCCGCCTTCGCCGCCGCCGCGTGTACCTGCCCCGCCGTGCCGAGCAGTTGCAGCGTGGCGCTGATGTTCAGCACCACGCCGCCACGCGCCTTCAGATGCGGATAGACCGCCCGCGAGACGTTGAACGTCCCTTTGAGATCGATGTCGACGACGGTGCCGAATCCGTTGGGCGACAACTGATCGGCCCGGCACAGAAAATTCCCCGCCGCGCCGTTCACCAGAATGTCGATGCCGCCAAGCGCAGAAACGATGTGCGAGACGACAGCATCGATCTCGTCTGGGTGACGCACGTCGCCAGCGATGCCGGCTGCCTTCACGCCGAGCGCGCGCAACTCCTCCACCGCCAAATCGAGATGCTCTTGCCGCCGGCTCGTGATGCCGACGTTGCACCCAAGCGAGGCGAACGCGAGCGCGATGCCACGGCAGATGCCGGTCCCGCCACCGGTGATGAGCGCCGACCGGCCGGCAAGCAGTCCCGGCGCGAAGCACGCAGCGGCGTCACGTCTGCTGGTCATACGCGCTCACGCTCCTCCACGTCCGCGACAGTGCCTGTCAGCGGTAACCCGCCGGTAAGTTCACTCGCCTGCAGCGACCGTGGCACGCGATCGATCGCTTCAAGCGACGGAAGATCGTTGGCGCCGCTAGCCGTCACCTGCAGCTCCTTGAACTTACGCGCCTTGACGAGCACATTCCCTTCAAGCGATCCGATCGCCTGATTGTAGGTATCGAGGCTTTTCTTGAGGTGCGCGCCCAACGTGCCGACGTGCTCCGCCAGCTTGCCCACCGATTCGTACAGGTTGCGTCCAAGCTCGCTGATGCGACGGGCGTTCTCTTCCATCGCCTGCTGCTGCCAGCCGTACGCCACCGCCCGCAACAACGCAATCAACGTCGTCGGGCTCGCGGGGATCACTTTTCGATCGACGCCGTATTCAATGAGCGCCGGGTCCTGTTCGAGCGCCGCGCTGAAGAACATCTCTCCCGGCAGGAACATCACGACAAATTCCGGACTCGACCGCGCGCTGGCGAAATACGACTTTCCGCCAAGCTGCGTCAGATGATTGCGCACCTGACGCGCGTGATCCGCGAGCAGCGTCTGCCGCGTCACGTCGTCAGAGGCTTCAAGCGCGCGCAGGTACGCATCGAGCGGCACCTTCGCGTCGACGACGATCTGCTTGCCGCCGGGGAGACGGATGATGACATCGGGACGCACGCGGCCATCGGGGCCATCGAGCGTCGGCTGCTCGTAGAAATCGCAGTGGTCCAGCATCCCGGCCAGCTCGACGACGCGCTTCAATTGCAGTTCGCCCCAGCGCCCGCGCACGCCGGGACGTTTCAAGGCATCGACCAGCTTCCGCGTTTCCGACTGCAGATCCTTGTTCGCGCTGTCGAGCATCGCCACGCGCTGCAGGAGCGCGGCGCCCTCTTTCGTGCGGCGCAGCTCGGCGTCTTTCATGTCCTGGTCGACGCGCTCGAGCGCTTTCTGCATCGGCGCGAGCAGATCTTCAATCGCCTTCTTCCGGCTGTCGATCTCCGCGTTCGCTTCAGACTGTGTTTGACGCATCCGCGTCTCGGCAAGTTGCAGAAACGTCTCATTGTTGCGGGTAAGCGCCTGCGCGCTGAGTGCTTCGAACGCGTCGCGGAAATTCGTTTCGGCGCGCTCGAAGGCTTCGAGCCGCTCCGCATGGACGGCACGCTCGCGTTCCGCGTCGGCACGCGCGCGCGCCAACGCCGGCCGCATCGCCAGCCAACCGACGAGCGCACCGATCGCGAGACCGGGCAGAAAGACGAGCAAGAGTGAGGAGTCGATGGGCATCAGTGTCGCATACTCCGCGACCGGAAGCCGCGCGCCGTTACCGTCCCACCGCGTACGGCAGATCCGGCCACTGCACATTGGCGGCATGCGCCAGATCGACTCGTGGCTGTCTGGCCGCGACGACCGCACGCGCGCGGATCCCTCCCGCGACGCAATCGAGCGCATGACGCGCCGCGAGTTGCGCCTGACGCCGGCGATTCGTAAATCGGCTTGCGCGCCCACGAGCGCGCGTGCGCGCCGCCCGGAGCCTCAGGAGGCGGATGCGATCGACCGGCTCGAACGGCAAGGTCGTCTGGAAGCGCGCCTCCGAGGCCGTATTCACATTGGCGGCCGCCTGAATCCCCTGCTGACGATCGAGGTCCATGCGGTAGCACCGGAAGCAGAGCGTCTTGCGCGCCAGACTGGCCGCCTGCCGCCGTGTTTTCCGGCACGCCGGGCAGAGCGCCTTCGGCCGCGGCGCTTCAAGCTCGCCGCCCGGAAAGGCCATCCATTCGTGGTGGGTGTTCAGTTCGGCAAACGTCGGATCGAAAGGCTGTGGGCTCGTCATATACCCAGTCTACGGACCACTGTGACAGGACAGGTCACACCACCAGAAAGCGGCTCGATTGAGCGTCTGATGCAACTCACCACGCAGGCAATGCCCTGGCATGAATAATCTCGCCACCTTGCGATGCCGTGAGGCGGTGTCGTACATTGTCAGACATGAAAACGTCTGCTCTAACCATCCGGCTGGACCACACTATGGAGCGGCAGTTGGACGGACTCTCGAAGCGCCTCGGCCGCTCGCGCAGCGACATCGCCCGTGACGCGCTCCGCCGCCAACTGGCCTTGCTGCAGTTCGAAGAGGCGCGGCGAACCATCCTGCCGTTTGCGGAAGCCCGTGGCTATCTCACAGACGAGGACGTGTTCCGCGCGGTCTCGTGAAAGTCTGCCTCGACACCAACGTGCTCGTCGCAGCGCTTGCGACACGCGGGCTGTGCGCTGATGTGCTCCGAACGGTCTTGGCCGAGCACGAGCTCGTCATCGGCGCCGTGATTCTCGCGGAACTACGCCGGATATTGACCACGAAGTTCAAAGTACCCTCGGAGCAAGTGAATCGCATCGAGGCCATCTTTGCTCCGTTCCCGCTCCTCCCCAAACCCGCAGCACCAAGTACCGTCAAGGTCCGCGATGCCAGCGACCGCTGGATTCTGGCGACCGCACTTACCGGAGGCGCGGAAGTACTGGTCACAGGCGATGAGGATCTGTTGGCAGTCGCCGAGGACGTTCCAATTCACATCCTGACACCCCGCGCGTTCTGGGAACTCTTGCGCCAGTCGTCACCCGGCTAACCTCTGCACACTGACATAACACAGGACTATTTGATGGCACTTGTCGCGGAGCATTACGACCGGCATCTTGGCCCGGTGTACCGATGGATGATCGGGGACGTCGCGGCGGCTTTACAGCGCAATCAGTCTGAGCTCGACGCGATCGGTGTTACGCCCGGAACCACACGGCTCGCGCTGGATCTCGGCGCGGGGATCGGCGTGCATGCAATCCCGCTCGCCCGGCTTGGGTTTGAGGTCATCGCCATCGAAGCATCCACACCGATGGTGGCAGAACTTCGGCGTGAGACAGACGCGTTACCCGTTCGCATCATCAAGGACGACTTACTTGATTTCCCAAAGTATGTCTCCGGGTCCGTTGACGCGATCGTGTGCATGGGCGATACGTTGACGCACCTGCCGTCGCGAGACGCGGTCGCGCGCCTCCTCAGCAACGTCGCCGCCACGCTCTCCACTCCGGGCGTGTTCATCACGACATTCCGCGACTACAGCGGCACAGCGCCAGAAGGCCCGGCCCGGTTCATCCCGGTACATAGCGACGAGCGCCGCATCCTGACCTGCGTCCTGGAGTACGCCGAAGAGACGATGGCCGTCTCCGATCTGCTGTACG
>JAISPN010000289.1 GCA_031274845.1 Acidobacteriaceae bacterium | reverse complement strand
GTTCACCATCACCGCCACCACCAACTCGGGCGGCAAAACCGCCACCGCCATCATCAGCGTCAACTAACGCCGCGACATTCCGGCACGTCCGTGCGCCGCTCTCTGACAGGGAGAAGGCGCACGGCCTCTCACCATCTGGTCATTCAAATCTGGTCGTCTGGTCATTTGGGGGCACGCATGAACCGCTCGTGCGTTCCCGTCAAGTCTCACACCGCACGCAGTCAGGATTCCCAGACAGCCAGCGAGATGAGCCCCCACTCGTTCAATGACCAGATCACCGGAACGTCCGCGCCTTCGCCGGACGCGCGCGGCTTGACGTCACTACAAAAATAATTACGATACACTTCCCATGGAACTCGAATGGGATGCCCGAAAGGCCGCACGTAATCTGAAAGACCATGGCGTGGCCTTCACGGATGCCCAGTTGGTGTTTTATGACCGTGGGCGGATTGAACGGTATGACGGACGCGAGGAGTACGGAGAGGCGCGGTGGGTCATCGTGAAGCGAACCCTTGACCACAGCAAGCCGCCGCGCCTGACGGCCAGGCAGCGCGCGCGGCTGGACGCACTGGCGGCGATGCCTGACGAGCAGATTAATTACCGCGACATCCCGTCCCGGCCGGATGCGGTGTGGGTCAAGGCCGTCGATTTTCCGCACGCAAAACAGCAAATCACCCTGCGGATCGATGGGGATGTGCTGGCGTTTTTCAAACACACGGGCACCCGGTACCAGACGCGCATCAATGCCGTGCTGCGGTCCTATGTCGAGGCGCACAAGGCGCAGGCACCCACCAAATAACCCTCGCCCCACCCCATCTGGTCATTTCATCTGGCGATCCCGGCGTGACCTAGCCGCGCACGCCGTGTTGCTCCCACTCCTTGGCGCGAGGATATTCCGCGACGGGCTTCTCCTCGATATTTGGCGCGCTATGCGCGAAGCGCGAGGCAGACCATCCGGCCATCGCTTCGTAGGTCAGATACTTCTCGGTTACCGCCGCTTGCGCCGCGGCCATCAGCGGCTCCGCCTCCTCCGGCCGCATCTGGGCCAGCGCGCGATAGCGGATCTCCTCGTAGGCGTAGTCACGGAACGGGATCGTCGGACGCGGGCTGTCGAGCACGAACGGGTTCTCGCCGCGATCGCGGAGCGCCGGATGGTAGCGGAACAGCGGCCAATAGCCGGACGCGACCGCACGGTCCTGCTGCGTCATCCCCTTCTGCATGTCGATGCCGTGCGCGATGCAGTGCGAATACGACAAGATGAGCGACGGCCCCGGATACGCCTCCGCCTCGCGGAACGCCTGCAAGGTCTGCTGCGGATTGGCGCCCATTGCCACCTGCGCCACATAGACGTTGCCGTAGGCAATCGCTTGCAGCGCCAGATCCTTGCGCGCCACGCGCTTGCCGGCCGCCGCGAACTTCGCCACCGCGCCGAGCGGCGTCGCCTTCGACGCCTGACCGCCGGTGTTGGAGTAGACCTCGGTGTCGAGCACCAGCACGTTGACGTCGCGCGAACTCGCCAGCACGTGATCGAGCCCGCCATAGCCAATGTCGTAAGCCCAGCCGTCGCCGCCGACGATCCAGACGCTTCGGCGCACGAGATGATCGACCACCGACAGCAGATCTTTCGCCGCGGGGAGATCGCCCAGCGCACCTAACCGCTCGGTCAACGTCGCGACACGCGAGCGCTGCGCGCGGATTTCCGATTCCCGCACCTGCGGCGCGTCCAGAATCGACTGCACCAGATCCTCGCCAAGCTGCGGCGCGAGTTCTTTCGCCAGGCGGTGCGCCAGCGTCACATGCTGGTCGGCCGCCAACCGGAAGCCGAGGCCGAACTCCGCGTTGTCCTCAAAGAGCGAATTCGACCACGCCGGGCCTCGTCCCTCTCTGTTGGTCGCCCACGGCGTCACCGGCAGATTGCCGCCGTAGATCGACGAACAGCCGGTCGCGTTGGCGATCTGCAACCGGTCGCCAAACAACTGCGACAGCAGCTTCAGATACGGCGTCTCGCCGCAGCCGGCGCACGCGCCCGAGAACACAAACAGCGGCTCCAGAAATTGCACGCCGCGCACGTTGGCGAAATCAACGCGCGCCCGATCGTTGACCGGCAACTGCGCGAAGAAATTCGCATTCGCTCGTTCAGGTTCAATGAAGGACGGTTGCTTGTCGCGCATCACGATCGCGCGAGACGCGGTGTCCTCCGGGCTCACGGCGGGGCACACTTCGTAACAGAGCGCGCAGCCGGTGCAGTCCTCAATCGAGAACTGCAAAGTGAAGCGCACATCCGGAAACCCGCGCACGTTGATCGGCGCGGAGAGGAAGCTCTCTGGCGCGCCCGAAAGTTTCGCGGCATCGAAATAGCGCGCCTGAATGACGCCGTGCGGACAGACGAAGCTGCACTGGCCGCACTGGATGCACTGATCCGCGTTCCACGTTGCGATCGACTCGGCGATGTTCCGCTTCTCCCACACGGCGGTCCCCGACGGCCAGGTGCCATCGACCGGCAGCTTGCTGACCGGAATCTCGTCGCCCCGGCCTTCGAGCATCATCGCCGTCACCTCGCGCACAAACGGCGGCGCGTTCGCTGGCACAACCGGCGCAAGCTCCCACGTGCTGGTCGCCGTGGCAGGCACGGACACTTCAGAGAGATCGCCCAACGCCGCGTCGACAGCGGCGACGTTTTGCCGCACGACCTCGTCGCCGCGCCGTGCGTCCGTCTTCTCGATCGCGTGCTTGATGTGCTCGATAGCCTTGTCGCGCGGCAGGACGCCGGAAAGCGCGAAGAAGCAGGTCTGCAAGACCGTGTTCGCCCGGCCGCGCAGTCCGGCGCGCGCCGCCACGCCGGATGCGTCGACGACGAAGAACTTTAATTTGAGATCGATGATCCGCTGCTGCATCGCGCGCGGCAGACGGCTCCACACCTCGTTCGGCCCAAACGGCGAGTTCAGCAGCAGCGTCGCGCCCGGCGCCGCCAGACGCAGCATGTCCAGCCGTTCCACGAACTGGAATTGATGAATGCCGACGAAGCTGGCGCGTTGAATGAGATACGGCGCGCGGATCGGCTGCGGCCCGAAGCGCAGGTGCGAAATCGTCTGCGCGCCCGATTTGTGCGAGTCGTAGACGAAGTAGCCTTGCGCGTGGAGCCCCGCGTCCTCGGCGATGATCTTCACGCTGTTCTTGTTGGCGCCCACCGTGCCGTCGGAGCCAAGACCGTAGAACACCGCGTTCACCACCTCCGGCGGTTCCACGCTGAACGCCGCATCGACCGGGAGACTCGTGTGCGACACATCGTCGGTGATGCCGACGGTGAAGCTGTTGCGCGGCTCGGGCCGGGTGAGTTCGTCGAACACCGCCTTGGCCATCGCTGGCGAGAAGTCTTTCGACGACAAACCGTAACGTCCGCCGACGATCACCGGCATCGGCCGCCCGCCGCGCGCGGCGGCTTGCGCCACGGTCGTGACGACATCGAGATAGAGCGGCTCGCCGGTCGCGCCCGGCTCCTTGGTCTGCTCCATCACGGCGATGCGGGTTGCGCTCTTCGGCAGCGCGGCAAGAAACGCTTCCGGCGCCCAGGGACGATACAAGCGCACTTGCAGCACGCCCACCTTGCGCCCGCCGCCGCTGGTCTCGCGCAACGCCGCCGCCGTCGCGCGCGCCGTCTCGACGCCAGACCCCATCAGCACCAGCACATGCTCGGCGTCCGCCGGGCCGTCGTATTCAAACAGGTGATAGTGCCGCCCGGTCAGCGCCGCGAACCGATCCATCGTGGCTTGCACGATCGCGGGCGTCCGCGCGTAGAACGGATTCACCGTCTCGCGTGTCTGGAAGAAGGTGTCGGGGTTGTGCGCCGTGCCGCGCACGACCGGATGCTCCGGCGTCAGCGCCCGCGCGCGGAAGTCGCGCACCCACTGGTCGTCGATCATCGCGCGGATCTCGTTGTCGTCGAGCAGCGAGATCGTGCCGATCTCGTGCGAGGTGCGGAAGCCGTCGAAGAAGTGCAGGAACGGGACACGCGCTTCGAGCGTCGCCGCCTGCGCGATGAGCGCCGCGTCGTGCGCTTCCTGCACCGAGGCGGACGACAGCAGCGCGAACCCGGTGGCGCGCACGGCCATCACGTCCGAGTGATCGCCAAAGATCGAGAGCGCCTGCGTGGCGATGGCGCGCGCGGCGACATGGAACACGGTGGGCGTCAGCTCCCCGGCGATCTTGAACATGTTGGGGAGCATCAACAGCAGCCCCTGCGACGCGGTGAACGTCGTCGTCAACGCGCCCGACTGAAGCGCGCCGTGGACCGTGCCGGCGGCGCCCCCTTCGCTCTGCATCTCCTGCACGAGCGGCACGTGACCCCAAAGGTTCGTGACGCCGCGCGCCGACCATTCATCGGCCAGTTCCGCCATGGTCGACGACGGAGTGATCGGGAAGATCGCGCAGACTTCGTTGACCCGGTAGGCGACGTGCGCCACCGCGGTGTTCCCGTCCAGCGTTGCGGGGTTACGCATACATGTGTCCTAATCGCGAAAGTGACGCGGCGGCGAAGCCGTCCGGGCTGAATGAAGTGTCAGGCGCGACCAGCATTACGCCACGCCTCGGAGCTTTCCCGCGACCCACGGCGCCACGGCCACAATGAGAAGTACCACGGGCCAGATGTTGCCGCCCTTGAAGGTGTAGGCAGCCAGAATCTCTTCAAAGGGTTTGCCCCGAAGCAGGCCAAACGAGAACTCGAAGATGAGCGTGGCCACCAGCCAACCCACGCCAATGACGATGCGTTCGCTGCCGCGAGCGCGCAGCCATGGCAACCCGAGGTACGCGACAAGCAGGACCAGCGCGGACAGCAGCACACCACTCAGGATCAGTCCCCATGCACTGCCCAACGTGGGGATCAGTACAGCTTCCCGAAGGACGCCGTTCGCCACCGCACACACAAGGATGACCAGCCACAGGCCGCATGCTCGTAATGCCATCTCTACCGCCATCACGCGTCCTGTGGCTCCAGCTGTCTCACCGTGCCGCCACCACGACGTTTGATTCCGGGATCATCTCCATGGCATGGCACGGGCACTGCTCAAAGCAAGCCGCGCAGCCGGTACACCGCGCCGGATTGATGCGATAGCCCTGCCCTGCGCCCACCTTCTCGATCGCCTGCTCCGGACACGCCGCCAGACAGTTGTCGCACTCGAAGCAGACGCCGCACGAGAGACACCGCCGCGCTTCGTGACGCGCCGCCGGCTCCGAAAGACCAGCGGTCACCTCCTCGAAGCCGGTCAGCCGCGTGCTGTCGGCCAGCCGCTGCTGCTGCGACACATCGACGTCGGTAAAGACCGGCAGGTGCAGCATGTCGAAGCTGACGACCTCTGGACGCGGCGGAACATCGTGCATCTCACCGCGCAGCCAGGCGTCGATGTTGCGCGCGGCCAGCTTGCCGTGGCCGATCGCGACCGTCACCGTGCGCTCGCTCGGCACGAGATCGCCGCCGGCGAAAAGCCCCGGATGGCCGGTCATCATGCGCGCGTCGACCTCCACCACGCTGTCCGGTTTCACGACGACGTTCGGCACGTTGCGCAGGAAGGCGCTGTCGCTCACTTGTCCGAGCGCCAGCACCACCGAGTCCGCCTCCAGCGTCTCGAACTCGCCGGTCGGCTGCGGACGGCCCTGCTCGTCGAGCACCATGCGCTCGACGGTCAGCGTTGGCCCGACGATCTCGCGGATCGTCGTCAGCCACTTGATGCGGACGCCTTCCTCGATCGCCTCGTCGGCCTCGAAGCTGTGCGCCGACATATGTTCGCGGTCCCGGCGATAGACGATCATCGCCTCCTGCGCGCCCAGACGCCGAGCCGTGCGCGCGGCGTCCATGGCGGTGTTCCCGCCGCCGTAGATCACCACGCGGCGCCCCAGTTTCGGCGTCTCGCCCGTGCCCATATCGCGCAACAACGAAACCGCGTCCAGCACATGCGCGGCCTCGCGCGCCGGGATGTCCACGTGCTGCGCCACGTGCGCGCCGATGGCGACGAACACGGCGTCGAACGTGCCGGCGTCCCGCTCGGCGAGCACGTCGGTGACCGGGTGATTGAGGACGATCGTCACCCCCATCCGCTCGATGCGCGCGACCTCCGCCGCCAGTTCCGCGCGTGGCAAGCGATAGGCGGGAATGCCAAACTGCAACATCCCGCCCGCGACCGGGCCGGCTTCGTGGATCTCGACCTGATGGCCAAGCCGCGTGAGGTGGTAGGCGGCGGAGAGTCCGCTCGGTCCAGCGCCAACGATGAGAACGCGCTTGCCGGACGAGGGGGCGCACGGTGGATACGCCCACGCTTCGGCCTTCGCCATGTCGCCAAGGAAGCGTTCGACGGCGTGGATGGAGACGGCGGCGTCCAGGTGCCCGCGGTTGCAGCCGCTTTCGCACGGGTGATAGCAGACGCGCCCTGTCGTGGCCGGCAGCGGGTTGTCGCTGACCAGCAGTTCCCACGCGGCGCGATAGTTGCCCGCCTGCGCGAGCGCGAGCCACCCCTGAATGTTCTCCCCCGCCGGACAGGCGTTGTTACAGGGAGGCAAGAGGTCGAGGTAGATGGGACGGCGAACCCGGTATGGACCGGTGCCGGAGTCGTGCAGCGCAACAACCGGGGTCAGATCGCGTGTGGGACGGTCCATCGCTGTAGCCTATCTCACTGTGGCCGGAATCACCGGAACTGATCGGCCCTTCTCTCGTTAGAGCTGCACGTGGATTCGCACCGCCCCCACCGACACCGGGCCGCGATCGCGGTTGTAGGCCGGGTGATTCACGAACTGATAGTCGACGCTGATGCGCAGAGCGGGCGCAACGGCGACATCGTAATACGTCTCGACGATCTGCTCGGCGCCCGGATGCGGCAGTTGGCCGTCACCAGCCAGCACGCCCACGCCGCCCGCATCGAAAAACTGCTGATGGATGCGGGAGATACCGTTAAAGACGCCAGCCATGCCCCAGGTATCGGAAGACCGGCCCCAGTGGTTTCCCTTGAGCGAAGCCCCCACGGCAATCGTGCGATCGATGTCGGTGAAATCAAACGGCTCCACATCGCCGCTCGCCCACCCGCCTTTCACGAACAGACCAAGTTCGCGGGTCGCCTGCTGTGCCAGATTGACGCTCATGCCGTGACGGCCGCGATACTGCCGCACCGCGGCGATGTCCGCGGGTTGACCGGTCGCCTCGGCCAGTTGAATCGCATCCGCGAAGCGCCCCATGCGCGCATGGCTTTCAAACGCCGTCACCTTGAGACTGCCCGGTTGCCCGGCGATCTCGTGCCGCCGTTCCAGTTCGCCGACGACCTGAAACTGCCCGAACGTCGGATCGAGCGTGATGCCGTTCGGCACCTGCGAAAGATCGAACGCGCCGCCCCGTGCCGTCCAGCGGCCACGATAGAGTTCCGCCGCGGCGCCATAGGTGAACCCCCAGGCGTCGGCGGCGTAATCAAACGCGCCAACATCCACCACCGACCAGTTGAGGAAATCGCCGCGCGGATCGTGCGCGTACGGATTCGCGTCGAACAGATCGACCACGCCGAACTTGCCGAGCGTCAGCACCAGACGGTTGGCCGTCTGGCTTCCGCCCAGTTGATTGACATCAGGATCGACCCGCTGCCGCTCGCCGCCCAGATCGATCGTCTGACGCAGAAAGAGACGCGGCACCCGCAAGTAGGGCGTTCTGCTGCCCACCTTGTAATCCTCGGCGTTGACAAAGCCCGCCACGCCCAGCGTGTCGCTCAGGCCGAAGCCTTGATCGATCTCCGGGTTGATCCAGATCTCGCTGCCGGACCAGAGCCGGATGCCCGCAAACAGCGTCACGTCGAACGTCTCGCGAGCGGCCGCGCTCGGACCGAGACTGTTCGGCCCTTCGTAGGGCGAGCGGAACGCCGGGTGCGCCTGCACGACAAAGGTCGACTGGCCACGAATGGCCCAGGACTGTATGGCCGGCGGCTCATCGGCGGTCTGGGCCAACACCGGCACGCACGCAGACAACAGACACACGGCCGCCGCGATGGCGGAAAAGCGGTTCATCAGGACTCGGATGTGTGGACTCGAACGAAAACAGTCTCAGGGATGAGCGGTTGGAAGACGTGACGTGTGCACGCTTCTTATTGTCGATCGCCCATCACGCGATCCCGGCGTAAAACCTGTGTAACCAAAACCGTGACAGAAGGCGACACGCCATCATCACCTCGTGGCCGGTCAGCATCGCGAACTTCGTGGCGCTGGCGCTGCCTCTCGCCGTGCTGACGTGACCACCGTGGCACCAAGAAACGCCGGTGGCTTGACGATGTCACCGAAGAGGCATAACGTATCTACGTTACTGTTTCTACAGTGAGTGCTATGCCCATCGACTTGCAAATTGCCAAATGGGGCAACAGCTTGGCCATGCGTCTCCCCGCCGATCTTGTGCGCCGCTTTGGCCTGCGCGACGGCGACCGCGTGAAAGCGCAACTCACGGCGGTGGGCGCCCTGGTCATCCAACCTGCGGGCTGGAGCCGGCGCGACTTTGCCGTGGAATTGGTCCAGGCGCGTGACACGCTTCCCCTGAGTCCGCCCGTGATTGAGCCACTCCGCCGCGGAGCGCGCTACTGATGATGTACGTGGATACCAGCGCCATCGTTGCGCTCATCGTCAACGAGCCGGGAAGCGCGGCGGTGGCCGCTTGGTATGCCGGATCAAAAAGCGAGATCGTGTCCGCCGCCTGGTGCGTCACCGAGTTCGGCAGCGCGCTTGGCATGAAACTGCGTATGTCCGCGCTTGATGCCGTCCAGGTCAAGGCGGCGTGGGAACGATTCGAGCGTCTGACGGCGAACGACCTTCACCTGCTGCCTGTCGACCTGGCCGACTTTCATCGCGCGGCCATGTTGACGCTGGATGCCGCCAGTGGCCTGCGGGCCGGCGATGCGCTGCATCTGGCCTGCGCTGAACGCGCCGGCGCCAAGAGTCTCGTCACACTCGATGCGGTCATGGCCAGCAATGCGTATCGGGTGAAGATCAAGCCAGTCACGCTCACCGCGAAGTAAGCACCTCGGTTCACTGAGTCGCCACGCCGCGCGCGGGCACGATGGACGCCCCGCCCCGGTTGGTGCTTCTCGAGGTTGCCGGTATAATGAACGTTTTCCGGAAGTCTCGAAGGAGTTGGCTGTGAAGGAAGGTATCCACCCGAAGTATCACGAGGTTGAGGCTCGCTGCGCCTGCGGCGCCACCTGGAAGACCCGGTCGACCAAGCCCGAGCTGCACCTTGAAATCTGCGCGAACTGCCACCCGTTCTTTACGGGACGTCAGAAGCTGCTCGACACCGAAGGCCGCGTCGAACGTTTTACGAAGAAGTTCGGGGCCCAGACGTCGGAGAGTCGAAAGAAGGCAGCCAAGGCGAAGAAGGACACCGCAGCCGCTGCTCGCTGACCATTTTCCGCTCGATGCGCGCGAGGCGATGCCGCACGGCGTCGCCTCGTGGCACCTCCGCGACGTGTTCCAACGTTTCCAGAGTTTTTAACGCAAACCACCGGGCCGCCGCGAGATCGCGGACGCGATGCTCGTGGTGGATGGCGAGCGCTTCGGTTGCTTCAGCCGCCAGACTCCGGGGGCAGTACGGCAATTCCAGCAACTGGCGCCACCAGGACGCGGCGCGATCGTAGCGGCGCTCGCGCCTGGCGCTCACGGCCAACGCGCGAAGCGCCTCGATGTGCGTCGCGCGAACGCGATCCGCGCCGGATCTGGATATCCTTCCTGCTTCTCTCGCCACGCACTGCGACACCGCGTGCTCGTACGACGCCTCGGCCCGTTCGAGTAAGCCCGCCCGCTCGTAGACCCCTCCAAGCGCCAACGCTTCTTGCGGATGACGCGTGGCCATCGGCCCCGCGTCGACCAGACTGACGAGATGCGCCGTGAGCCCGGCCAGCGACAACAGGTCGAGGCGGTTGTGTTCGAGGACGGCGGTGAGCGGGCGCGGATCGCCCGAGTGGACGTAGTGGAAATAGCGCGCCGGGATCTCGAAGCCCGGCACGTCGCCCTCGCGCGCGACGCCCAGCATCTCGCGCTCCAGCGCGATGAGCGAGCATCCGTCCGTCGACAGACCGCTCCAGAAGCGGCGCGAGGGGTGGATGAGATCCACGTGCGGACGCCCGGCGCACGGCGATGTCATCCGGTGGAACAGATAGCGCGTCTCGACGACTGGCGCGTCAAACGATTTTCCGTTGAACGTCACCAGCGCGCCGGCGCGCGCAAGATCGCGCGCGACATGGGTGAGCATCGCCCGCTCGTGTCCGCCGTTCACGAGCAGATGCTGCTCCGTGACGAACGCGCCCGCCTCGTCGAACCATCCGCAACCGACGATGAACGCGTAGGTGCCGGCGCCGCCGCTCAACCCTGACGTTTCGAGATCGAAGAACACCAACGGGCCGTTTGCGCCGGGACCGCCAACGAGCGGCATGGCGGGCATCGCGCTCGTCAGCGTGTCGCTGAACGCGCCGACGCGCGACCGGCCGTACGGCGCCTCAGGAGCGAAGCGGCGCGTCACCACGAAGGAACGCCCCGCCTCGCCGTCGCGCCACTCGCCGCCAAGCGTCTCTTCCAGCCGTCGATCGCGATCGCCGCGTGTCTCGGCACGCGGCGTGGCGGAGGCCGGCGCTTCGGCCGCGTGCGTCGTGCCGCCCCCCACCGTCCGGCGTAAACGCTCGCGCAGCGTGACCGGATTCATGCCGCCAACGCTGGCGCGCACAGCAGGTCGAGGATACGGAGCGCGGCCGTCTTGGCAAGCGCGCCGGTATCTCCCACCGGCCCCACGCAGCCGGGACATCCGTGCTCGCACTCGCACTCGGCGATGAGACGCCTGGTGCTTTCGAGCAGTTCACCGTGCATGCGATAGAGCGGCTCGCTGAACCCGATGCCGCCGGGATAGTTGTCGTACACGAATATTCGCGGGCACTCCAGTTCCATGTCGATGGAAATGCCGATGTCGTGTCCATCGCACATCAGCAGCAGTTGAGCGACCTGCTTCATCGCAAACGACAACCCGGCGATCCCGTCGCGCCGATCGTCGGCGTCGTACGGCAGCGCCGTCATGACCGCCGCGGGAATCGTCAGCCAGTACGACGTGGTGTGCATCTGCTGCTCTGGCAGATCGAGCTCACCCGATCCGACGTTCTCGTTCGTGTAGAACTTGATCTTCTTGAATCCGACGACGCGCGACACGACATGAACTTCGCCGTGCGAGCGGGGCGAGTCGTCCGCAAACGTGTCAATCGCCGCCACCTTCGAGTAGGTGATGGCGGTCGTGTAGTAGTCGCACTCGACCTCGCGCACGAACGCCTTGCGCGCCTCGAAGTCGAGCGTCTCCACCTGGTACAACTGCCCTTCGACGATGTAGATCGCCTTGGGGTGAAGCGTCGACGGCCCGCTGCCAAAATCGGTTTCGCCAATCACGCGGGGCTCGCGCGTGATATCGACGACCACGAAGTTGTCGGACGATACCGAGCGCAGGCTGACCGCGCTGGCTGGATACGATTCGCTCGTCCACGTCCACGTCCCAAGCGGCATTGGCGCGTCGAGATCGTCGCTCTCGACGGAGCGGTGCACCAGCCCCTGTTCGGCCAGCAGCGACAAGACCTCCTGCACGTCATGGCGCCCGTAGATTTCGTCGGTCGCAAACGGCAACTCGAACGCCGCGCACTTCACGTGATCGACAAGGATGTGCAAGTTGTCGGGATCGATGAGCGCGCGCTCCGGCGAGGCGTCAAAGAAGAAGGACGGATTGCGGACGATGAACTGATCGAGCGGCGCGCTGCTGGCGACGAGCACCGCCGCCGAACGGCTGGCGCGGCGTCCCGCGCGTCCGGCCCGTTGCCACGTCGACGCAATCGTGCCCGGATAGCCGGCCATCACACAGACGTCGAGCGACCCGACGTCGATGCCAAGCTCCAGCGCGTTGGTCGACACGACCGCGCGCACGGCGCCGTCACGCAACCCCTTTTCGATCTCGCGCCGGCGCTGCGGCAAATAGCCGCCGCGATAGCCACGGATCTTCTCTGGCGCGCCCGCCCCGTCCTCAAAATCGTCCTTCAGATAGGTCGTCAAGATTTCCGTGGCGAGCCGGCTTTGCGCGAACACGATCAACTGCAACTGGCGCTTGAGGAATTCGGCGGCGACGCGCCGCGTCTCGCCGAGATACGACCGGCGGATGCCAAGCTGACGGTTGACGACGGGCGGGTTGACGAACACGAAGTACTTCTCGCCACGCGGCGCGCCGCTTTGCTCCACCAGCTCGAACGGCTGCTCGGTGAGCCGCTCCGCCAATTCACGCGGATTCGCAATCGTCGCCGACGAACAGAGAAACACCGGATTCGACCCGTAGTGCCGGCAGATGCGCCGCACGCGGCGAAGCACGTTGCACAGGTGGCTGCCAAACACGCCTCGATACGTGTGCAGTTCGTCGATGACGACATAGCGCAAGTTCTCGAACAGCTTCGCCCAGCGGGGATGGTGCGGCAGGATGCCGGAGTGCACCATGTCCGGGTTGCTCAGCACGAGCTGCGCGCGTCCGCGAATCGACCGCCGCGCATCTTGCGGCGTGTCGCCGTCGTAGGTGAACGCGCCAATTGATTGGCCGGTGGCGCGATCGATTGCCTCGCACAGCCCCTGCAGTTCCGCCAACTGATCCTGCGCGAGCGCCTTGGTCGGGAAGAGATAGAGCGCGCGGCTCGACGGGTCTTGCAGGATCGCGTGCAGGATCGGCGCGTTGTAGCAGAGCGTTTTTCCGGACGCGGTGGGTGTCGTGACGACGGCATTGCGTCCCGCGAGGGCATGCGCGATGGCCTCCGCCTGGTGCACGTACAACTGCTCCACGCCGCGCGCCGTGAGCGCCTCACGCAGTCTCTCGTCCAACGCGTCTGGAAACGGCGCGTAGCCGGCGGCCACGGCGGGCAACCGGCGCACCGCGGTCACGTGCAGATCGGGTGTATCCGCGCGATCGAGCCCCTGCCCCGGAGCGAGACGATCGAGCGCCGCATCGAGCGCGCCGTCACGCCGTGAACGTGTCGTCAGCGAGCCAATGAACGTCGAGAGCAGGTTCGCCATGAGCGGGTGATCGTACCAGCCCTCTCACAGGCGATCAAGAAGCGAAAGAGGGTATTAGAGATTCGACCGCGACTGGCAGCCGTCGACGGTGATGGAGGCGCCGCTAATCCAGCTGGCGCGCGACGAACAGAGGAAGGCGACGACATCGCCCACTTCGTCGGCGCGGCCGAAACGTCCGAACGGCAGCTCGCGCAGGATGAAGTCGGCAATCCCGGACGGGTCCTCCTGCTGACGCCGATGCCACGACCCTTCCGGAAACAAAATCGACCCCGGCGCGACGCTGTTGACGCGGATGTTGTCGCGCGCAAGCTGCTGCGCCATCGCCTTGGCCAGACTGATCTCGGCGGCTTTCACCGCGTTGTACGTCATGCGGCCACCGGACTCGCGTCCCCAGATCGACGCAATCATCACGATGACGCCGCCGCCGCGCCGCCGCATGTAGGGAATCGCCGCGCGTGAGGCCCGGATGGCCGGAAAGAGCGTCTGGTCGAACGCGTCCTGCCACTCGGCGTCGGTCGTCTCGACGATGTTCGTGCCGCGCGCGAGGCCGACGTTGTTAATCAACAGATCGACCCCGCCAAAATGCGTCACGGTCTCGTGGACCACCCGCTGCACTCCCTCCGCCGTCGCCACGTCCGCAACCACGCCAAGCACACGTTCGTCGGCGCCCGCACGCTCGCGAAGCTCCGCGGCCGATTCAAGGAGTTGCGCTTCGCCGCGCGCGCAGATCGTGACGCGGCACCCCTCCTGCACGAGCGCCGTCGCGCTCGCCAGTCCAAGGCCGCGACTCCCCCCGGTGACGATGGCAATCTTGTCGGTCAGTTGCAGATTCACGTGCAGGTACTCCGTGATGAGGGTTCCCGCGAAGCGGGAACCCTCGACGTGCTATTGACCCGGCGTGGCGCCACCGCCACCACCGCCACCACGACGGCCGCCGCCGCCGCCCGGCGCGCCACCGCCACCGCCCTGCGCGCCACGAGCGGGCGCTTGCTGGGCGCGTTCAGTCGAGGGAGGCACGAGCCCCTTCGCGCGCATGTAGACCGACGCGGTGCCGTACATCTCGTTGCCGTGGATCGCAACGTTGGCAAGCAGCGCGCCGCGCGAGATCTGTCCCTGTCCCTGCGCGACCATTTCGTCCTTGTTCTGCTCGCTGAGCGCGGCAAACGCGCGGTCGCAGAGCGCGAACGAATCGTTCATCGCCTTCACGAACTCCGCCTTGGTTTTGAGCTCGGTTTCCAGATTGTGCCCTTGGTTGGGGTTCGGCTGTCCGAGCATCGCGGCGCACGATCCGTACTGCGCGTTGGCAAGATGCCCGAGCAACTGTCCAAAGTTGCGCAGTTCAGGAGCCGTGCCGGGCTTGAACGCGTAGTCCGCGTCCGACATCTTGTCTGCCATCTCTGTGAAGTTCAATTTGAGACCGCTGTACGCGCGATTCAAATTCGCCGTCAGCGTGAACTGCTGTCCGGCCGGTGGCGGCTGCGCAATTGCGGCACTCGCAACGAGCAGCATGCCTGCTGTCAGGCTCAGGGAACGCATCATCATCAGTCTCCTCAAGAGATATGGGTAAGAACCCCCGACACTGTACATCAGCCGGGAGGGCGATGGTGAACCATCGCCCCGTCACGGGTGTACAGTAAACGCATGCGTACGTTCCTTCTTGCCGTGGCGGTCATCCTCTCGGGCGGTATCTGGCTTCAGGCGCAAGCGCCGAAGAGCAGCAAACCGCAGATGGTCGTGTACAAGTCGCCAGAGTGCGGCTGCTGCCTCAACTGGATCGCGCACATGAAGGCCAACGGCTTCGACGTCAAGACGGTGGACGTCGACGACATCGACAAGGTGAAGCGGACCTACGGCGTCCCGCCGTCCGCCGCGTCGTGCCACACCGCGCTCGTCGGCAACTTCGTCGTCGAAGGACATGTCCCGGCCGATGCCGTGTCGCGCATGCTGCGCGAGAAGCCGGCGATTGCCGGCATTGCCGTCCCCGGCATGCCGATCGGCGCGCCCGGCATGGAAATGCCCGGCGGACAGAAAGATCCGTTCGCCATCGTCGCGTTCGACAAGAGTGGAAAGACCACCATCTACGAGCGGCGATAAGCGCGCAGGAGCGGTCCCTCCGCTGACGTGCAATGTTCGAGAGTGCGACGCGCCACTCGTCCGCCACCCGCGCGCGTTCGTTTGCCCGCATGGTCACGCCTTCGACATCGCGCGCACCGGCTACGTCAACCTGCTGCAGCCGCAGGATCGTCGATCGTTAGCAGCAGGTGATCCGCGTGTGGCCGTCGAGGCTCGCGCGGCGCTCCTGACGGCGGGAATCGGCCGCGGCATCCTGCAGGCGTTCGTACGCCACGCCGCCGCGACCGGCTATAGAGAGAATGCCGCCGTCGTTGAACTTGGCTGCGGCACAGGAGACGCGCTTGGCCAGCTCGCGCGCGTCGGCCGGATCGCTGGCGTCGGCATCGATCTCTCGCGTGACGCCATGTCACTGGCCGCGCGTCACTATCCCGATCTGACCTGGGTGGTCGCCAACGCCGACAGGCGCCTGCCGCTCGCCTCCGGGAGCGTCTCGCTCGTCATGTCGCTCAATGCTCGCCGCAACCCCGCGGAGTGCCGTCGCATCCTGCAACCGCACGGCCGATTGCTGATTGGGATTCCCGCCGAAGACGATCTGATCGAGTTGCGTCAGCGGATTCTGGGCGACGGCATGACACGCGATCGCGCGCCAGCCTTGCTCGACGAACACGCGGACCGGTTCACGCTCATCGAGCGATCAACCGCACGCGAACATCACCGGCTCGATCGCGCCGCGCTCCTCAATATGCTGCGTGGCACGTACCGCGGCGAACGGGACAGCGCGGCCGAGCGCGTCGCCGCGCTGGAGACGCTCGATGTCACGCTTGCGACGGATTTTTTTCTGTTTGCCCCGCGTCTGCCGTTCCGTGAGACGCCTTCGTGTGATGTGACGGACGCTCTGGCGCAGCCAGATGAAAAGCGTGCAACAGGCGATGGAGAGCTGGCGCAATAAGAATCGCCCCCATCAACAGGAACACGAGCCCCGCATACAACGCAAACGCCGCCGCAAAGAGCTTCCCTTCCGTTGACTCGATCGACCCGACCGGGCCCATGCCGCTCAAGAGCATCGCGGTGTTGAGCAGCGCATCGACAACCGGCTGATGCGCCAGTTGCCAGAATCCGAGCGTGCCGATGACGAGCGACACGGCGATGAGCAAGACCGTATAGCCGCCGTGTTTCGCCAGCCGAAGCCAGA